>JABHGC010000072.1 GCA_018672285.1 Methylococcales bacterium | reverse complement strand
TTGGCCTCTGTAATGTGTTTGGTAGCTTATTACTTTACACCTGAGTCTTACTTTACTCTATAGGTGTTTTTATTTAGCTACGACCAGAGGTCATGCACTTATCATACGAATTCAGGTAGTGATATTTATATTGGACGAGGGCATAGCACCCCAACACAAACTGCATGGGCAATTTTACCACTGATTGAAGCTGGATACGCAAATACACCTGTTGTGCATCGTGCGGTTAGGTATCTGTTAAAGCAGTTTGAATCCGAAGGCCAATTAAATGATTTGGCGGTGGTTGGTACCGGTTTTGTTGGTAAAATGTATTTACACTATCCATCATACCCCTATGCATTTCCGCTAATCGCTATCACTGAATATAAAAAATCGATGCAGCAACTGGGTATCTTTAAGTTATCAGATTGATAAAGTGCAATATGAAAGTGACTTTGATCTTCACAACAAATTGCTGGGGGATTAAAGTGCCACTCCTCTCCAGATGAAGAGCGCTTGCTAGTAGGCTAGCTCCAGCCTGCCCTTGAATAAGGGAACACCGATGTAAAAGTCCAAACCCCGGTTTAACAGTTTATATGTGTAAGATGAACAACTATAATAGATGGGATAGTAATCACCCTTCAATTAACACGAGCTCACGCCATGCAACGCCTTGCCCTCCTCCTGATTATTTGTAGCAGTTTACTCGCCGGCTGCGCGCAATTCCCAGCCTACACAGGCACTTTACAGCAACACAACATCCAGTTTAAAAAATTGCCCCCGGCAAAATTAGGTGGCCAAGCCTATCGTATGACGTACCAAATCGACGCCCCAATCGATCAGGTTTGGCAATTTAAAGCGCACCCTGAGGCCAGAATATTTAAAACAGCGCCTAACATTGCCTCCCACAATGTCAGAAGCCGCAATGATGACCACATTATCCTTGAGCAAAGTTATAAAATAGCCCCTGATAAACAGTACCTCTGGCGCTATGACTTCGACCACGACACCCGCACCATCCGCTACACCCTAAGCAATACCAAAGCCCTCAATGTACACTATAACTATGGCACGATTCAGTTAACGGCTGCAGGACATAAAACCAAGATAGAACAAACCGCCTTTTTGGACTTCCCTGGGGTCGCCATCTGGGCAATGAATAACAGCCCAATTGGTATGCGTGGCTTTACAGGCCAATTCGCCATTTGGGAGCAGGACATGATCCCCAACTTAGCCAGCAACAAGCAACCGCCACGACAGCCAGCAAAAGAAGTCATTGCAGCCACTCAAGCGCCAAGCTCACACGCAACCTTCACACCTAAAGGCCGTTATTTTGCTTTAGTGATTGGCAACAACCAATACCAACACATCCCTTCTCTTGAAAATGCCGTGGATGACAGTAAAGCCATTGCAAAAATATTAAAGCAAGACTTTAACTTCAAGATTGAACGGCTCAAAGATGCAACTCGCTCAGACATTCTCACCGCCTTAAGCGAGTACCGCCATGAAATGCAACCTAATGATCACCTACTGATCTATTATGCAGGTCATGGCTGGTTGGATACAGAAGCCGATGAAGGGTACTGGCTACCCACCGACGCCAAGAAAGATAACCCTGTCAACTGGATTGCTAATAGCACCATTACGCGTGCATTAAAAACCATCTCAGCCAAACATATCCTTTTGATTGCGGACAGCTGCTACTCAGGAAAACTCACTAGAGGGCTTAAAATTGTTGATCGAAAACCCAATTATTTACAACGCATCGCCAGCAAAAAATCTCGTACAGTCATGACCTCAGGTGGGCTAGAGCCCGTACTGGATGCCGGTGGCACAGACCAACACTCTGTTTTCGCTAGCGCATTATTAAGCGCTTTAAACGAAGTAGAACATGCCGAAGATGGCGCAGGTGTATTTGCCGATGTTCGTAAAAAAGTGTTACTCAATGCAGACCAAACACCAGAATACAGCAATATCCGTAAAGCAGGACACGATGGTGGGGACTTTATCTTTGTCCGTCATTAATTAAGCATTCACCGGTACAGACCTGCTTAATAGCACCGTGATAAAAATAATCTGTGACAACCAGTAAAGCAACACTGCCATTCTATAGTTCATCATACTGTCGGCTCCTTGCGTCTTGTTTTTTTTAATTTTTAACGCATTTACTTCACCTCGACAAATACAGCCGATTACACGATAACCCATTAAAATTTATAATATTTTCACCAACATACAGTCGACATTTTCTCATTTAAAAAGTTCATTACAGCAAATCACACTCGCTTTATAGCCCGTCGACACAACAAGCAAGATATTGACACATATCAGACTACATTCACCCAACCAAATTGCTCAAATAAATGGTTAAATTCAACTGAGAGTGGCGCTTTGATCAACAATGGAAGTGTAGTTACAGGGTGGACACAGGATAATTCCGTCGCAGCAAGCAAGAGCCGGTGAACACCATATTGCTGCTGAAAAAAATGATTATGCTTAGCTTTACCATACGTTGTGTCCCCGATAATCGGGTGGGAGAGATGCTTTAAATGACGCCGAATTTGATGCTTTCGACCTGTTTCGGGTGTTAACTTAAGCAATGAATATCGGCTTGTCGGGTAGCGATCCACTGAAAAAGGCACTTCAACGGTTGCTAACCGCTCATACCCTGTAACCGCCTCTTGGGCAGGCTTGTCTTGATCTGCCAATTTATCCGTCATTTTATCAAATTGGTGACTTAACGGATAATCGACCCTCCCTAATAAATCGGTATAACCTCGCACTATCGCCATATATTGCTTTTTAACACGATGCTCCGTAAATTGCGCCGTCATTAACCGAGCAATATCCGCATTTAAGGCAAACAGTAAAACACCCGAGGCAGGTTTATCCAGCCGGTGCATAGGGAACACATGCTGCCCAAGTTGGTTACGAACAATTTGTAAAGCAAAGCGTGTTTCATGACGATCAATGTCACTTCGGTGAACCAACAAACCAGAGGGTTTATTCACAGCGACCAAGTATTCGTCTTGATATAAAACAGGGAGTATTTCAGTCATACCATTTTCATTTTAGGGAAAAGCGCTCGGCGCATTTAACCTTTGAACTGGTCATGTAAGCAAGCATTTCCTGAAGCAATACAACTTGACCCTACACAATCTCTAAATATTTTTTAAGCATGGCGATCATATCATCTAATATAAACGGCTTACTTAAATAATCATTCATCCCGGCCGCTTTCGCTAACTCGATTTCTTCTGCCATCACGTTTGCAGATAACCCGCAAACAATCAAATCGTCAAAGCCATTATCACGAATGGCTCGAGTCGCAGTATGACCATCCATAACCGGCATTTGAACATCCATAAGAACCAAGTCAAAGCCGTGGTTTTCAGTGACTTTTTTCACAGCCTCCAACCCATTGTCAACGACATCAACCGTCAAGCCTAAGTGTTTTATCATGTGGCTCGCCACCAGTTGATTAACTGGCACATCTTCTACTAACAAGACATGCCCCTTAAATTGAATTTTTTCACTTTCACCTGTTGTTTGTGGCGCTTTAGCGACCTCCTCGGACAATAATTCACCCAAGAAGCCTTTCATTGAATTGACGGTATAAGGATGAGACAAAATAGGTAGATTCCACTGCTCACGCAGCAATGCTTTAAGTTCGACCGGCATAAAGTCAATCACGAACGAGACATGATGACCGCCACTGATTAATGACTGCATTACGTTATCTCGGGCTTGCAAGTCTTCAATATGACTCACATCAATCATAATCAATGATGCCGCCTTATCATTACTGATGATCTGCGCCACATCTGGCCAACCGATCACTTCAATATCAAGGCCAAAAGCAGATAATACATCCCTATCAACTAGAGGGGGTTTATCGCCTAGCACATAGTAAATAGGTTGATTAGGTTCAGATATTACTTCAATAGCACATGCATCAGACGCTTGTGCAATATCAAAATATACCTTAAAACAGCTGCCTTTCCCAAGAGTAGACTCAACAGAAACCGCACCGCCCATGAGTGTTGTCAACTGCTTAACAATACTTAAACCAAGCCCTGTCCCCCCATATTTCCGACTGACAGAGCCATCGGCTTGTGTGAATGATTTAAAGATCGACTTTAATTCACTTTCCGACATACCGATCCCGCTGTCTTGAACCGTAATCGAAAGACAATATTTATCCTGTTGCTGTTGATAATCAACACAGATTTCAATACCGCCCTGCTCGGTAAACTTCACCGAGTTATTACATAAATTGAGTAATACCTGGCTTATCCGCAGTGGATCACCATAAAGCACACGCGGCACAGTGGGTGTAATTCGCACTCTTAAATTCAGCAATTTTTCTTCGAGCTTAACCGATATCGAAGAAATTAAGTTTTCAATGATCTCGTCCATTGAAAACTCAACTGACTCAATATCCATTTTGCCCGCTTCGATTTTCGAGAAATCAAGGATATCGTTAATGACATTCATCATAATTTGGCCAGAAAAAGCCACTTTATTGAGATACAGAGATTGATCTTCTGTTAACGGTGTTTTTAAGGTAAGGTCAACCAAGCCAATAATACCATTCATGGGCGTACGAATTTCATGGCTCATATTGGCAAGGAACATGCTTTTACTTTTCGCCGCTTGTTCCGCTTTATCCTTCTGTAAAGATAACTCACGATTCAACGCTTCTTGCTGACTATTCATATCTTGAGCCGATGCTAACAGCTCAGAGGTCAACAGGTTCTTTTCATGAAAGACATCCGCTGCTTTCGCCAGATCACCAATTTCATCGTTACGGCGTTTTTCTGACACCTCATCGATTTCTTGGTCTTGAGAAAGCCGCTTAAACACATGCGTGAGACTTTGAATGGGGGTTATTACCCTACGTTTCAAAAACCACGCACTCAGCAATGCAATGGTAATGGATACCAGCGATACAACATTGGTAGCCTGCTGCATCTCTTTTGCTTCGACTTTAACGAGTGCCTTTTTGTTTTTCTGGCTCAGTAGCACAGCTTCTCTAAATTCTTTCGTCAAATAGAGAAACTCACCTGCAGACCCCGCCATAACAACATTCACTAAAAACAAATAGCCACGGGTTAATTGCGCTAGGCGGATAAATTTTTTCTTGATATTACTCAGCAGTTTTACAATATCATCGCTGTTTTTGATCTTCTGGCTCGCCAATCGCTTGACGATGACCGTTTCTTTTTTGATTAGCTTTATAAATTTACTATCAGGTGATAGCAAATACTGACTGATATATTTTTCTAATAAGCTCAGGTGATATTTAACCTCAAGCAAATCATACTCTTTTGCTGCAATGTCAATTAACGTGTGAAGGGCATTAAAATTATTTTGAATATCAATTTCATATAAAATTTTTCGCTTACTCCGCCCATCAATCACCGTGGCGAAATTATCCTTATAATCCTTTAAGTGGCCACGCATCCGATCAAAAACATGGCCTTCTTTTTCAATAATTTGTTTGTGTTTCACAAACCTTTCGAATGCGGTTAGTCGACCTTCGACCTGCTCCATCAAGTCATAAAAACGCAATAATGAAGATTCAGTTGATGTTTCTTTATAAATTAACAAGTTTCTCTGAAGATCGATGATGTCTCTTTCAAGCTCATGCACCAAACCTACCATTGAATACGTTTCACTCATGGCATCTTGGCGTTTAAGCAAGGTACCCTGAAAAGCACTAGACAACGCAATATGCACAACTAAAATCGACACCAGTACAAAGATGACAAGAAACATTTGCCCCTTAAGAGATCGAATCATCAGATATAGCCCTCGTTATCACTAAGCACTAATAAATTCATACCATTTCTGAAGACTATATTCATAGGTTGGCATGACCGTATTCCACACAGCCACATTACTTAACCTTTTTTCATAACTTCCACCGGTTCTGATATCCCCTTTGCGAACAGATACCCGCCCATCCGTCCCTCTTAGATCAACTGCGGCAGGCTTCCCTTGGTACCAATAATCCCACTCAGCTTGCGCCATAAATTGCTGTGACCTCTGGGGGTTTGAAATATAATATCCTTGCCGAGCAATAAATGCCCCCGGCCATCCCGAAAGCCACCAGTTCATGTATTCATAAGCGGCATCTTTTACCTTCCCTTGTGTCGAAGAAGACAAACACATCACACCATGCCAACCTCTGTAACCTTCTTTAGGTGCAGCGTAGGTCACAGGCACTTTTTGTCCATTTAACGTGGACACAGCGGGGGAAAACATACTTTCAATCACCACCCGATTGGAGGACATAAAGTCCACCGACTCGGGGACGGATGTCCAAAAGCCGCTAAAGTGACCACGTTTTTTATACTTCATCAAAATACTAAACAGTTGATCCAATTCCTGCTTTGTCATTGAACCTATGTCTTTAAATGTCATTAACCCTTGTGCTTGAGCGGCTAACGCCAGATCAAAAATACCAATCGTTGGCGCATTGACAATCCCTACTTTCCCTGAAAATTTTTCATCGAGTAACCAGCCCCAACTCTCCGTCTCATAAGGCCCCCCTTTGTCCACAACGTTGGTGTTATAGCCAAAGGAGTCGACATTATGTACATAAGGTAAAAAACTAACACGACCCGTTTGTACAGACCCTAACTCATCATCACGTTGAACATTGATAATTTTATAGGGCGCATCACCGGCTCCCATACGAGCATCTTCTGTCAATTTGCCGGTTTTCGTTAAATCATTGATTTCATTCCAATTCGTAATTCGATTGGTCTCAATGGCTTGAATTGAACCCGAATGCCACAACACGTTGATACTGTTTGACCACTGTTCATACAGATCAAACGACTCAGGATAGACCGTCGCTTTTTGTAACACCGCAGCGCTACCTTTAGGCTCAAACAAGACTTCAATGCCTAAGTCTTTCATCGCCCGTTCACGCAATTCTTCTTGCAAGGTCACGTGTGTACCAAGGACTCTTAATGTTGTCGTATTTTTGGCAAACACATAAGGCGCTTTGACTGCCGCACAAGCTGCAACGCCAAATTTAGCAATGGTTGCAATACTCTTGCGCTTACTCTTATCGACAACATTTGAATCTGTGTTTTTTTCCGAACCGAACATAAAAACCTCCGAAACATGGGAATTTCCACACTAAAACTCACAATGGGTTACTTCTTATTATAGCCGAGGCCAGAGAATTAAAATGAACCCAAAGTACCTTTTAGTAAGGCAAAATTAAGCGCGAATGGTATTCAACAAAATCGCCAATTGTGCAGCAAACTGTGACTCAACCAACTGTGCATGGTCTGCCATCGCAATGTGATGCACCACCACCGAGTTCACCTGTTTTTGCCATGCTGCTTGTAATGCCTGCATCTGTGCCTCACCACGCTGTCCTGCCATGATTAACTGAAGGTCAACTGCCAATGGTGCTAACTGGTATTGACGAATGGCTTGAGTATTGGCGATCAATACATGCACAATCCGCTTCATACCTTGCATTTCATCGCCGTCATCATCCATCCCCATCGCTTCCATCAGCTGCTCGACAAGGTCTTCAATTTCCTCAACAGACAACACGGTATCCATTTGGTCTAAATCAAACCCGGTAAGTAGGGCTTCTGCAGCCTCTTCAGGTATTTCTATGCCTGACTGCACCTCAAATGACTGAATCATCTCGCGCAAGAACCCGGCATCCTTCGCATCAAACTCCGTTGCAAAAGTTGGGGTTTCTGTATCGAGTAAAATCAAATGAATGCGTTCATCAGGCATACATTGTCGTGCCATTTCATAGGCGATCACCCCCCCCATTGAATACCCTAAAACAGTGTATGGCCCTGTGGATTGCAAGCTTCTCATCGCGGTTAAATACCGGCTTGCCATCTCACTAATGGTTAGCAAAGGCGCTTCATCATTGGCCAAACCAATCGACTCTAAGCCTGCTACA
Organism: Methylococcales bacterium; assembly: GCA_018672285.1. Lineage (GTDB taxonomy): Bacteria > Pseudomonadota > Gammaproteobacteria > JABHGC01 > JABHGC01 > JABHGC01. The sequence goes on along the minus strand of JABHGC010000072.1, from coordinate 33 downwards.
GACCACTGCCGGTTTAACTGCTCACTCAAGTGT
>JABHGC010000145.1 GCA_018672285.1 Methylococcales bacterium | reverse complement strand
GCTCTAGATGAGTCCAACCACGAATCAGTCTTGTTGATATATGCCTTAACTGCGCTAGCTCAACTTGCAACTTCCCTTCAAAGGATTGCGCGCGCTGAGAAAAAATATCTAAGATAAGGCCTGTTCTACTGACAACACGGCATTCGAATTTTTTTTCTAAATTTCGCTCTTGGCTAGGTGAAAGTGCATGATTAAAGATAACCAGTTCGGCTTCATGCATTTTAATAAGATCAAGTATTTCGTCAGCTTTGCCCGTCCCAACAAAGTATTTTGCATCGGGAGACTTTCTTGACGTGATAATGGAGTCAACAGGCTCAGCGCCTGCAGAGGTGGATAGTTCAAGTAACTCTTGCAGCCGACTTTGCGAATCCCCTTCGCCAAAATCGACATGTATCAGAATAGCTCGCTCACCAACCTGAGGACGTTCAAACAATGTTAGACATTACCTGTTGATTCATCTTCTGGCTTTTCATTACCAGTAGACATACGTACATTACGTGCAGGTACAATAGTCGAAATAGCATGCTTATAAACCATCTGGCTCACTGTGTTCTTTAGTAAAACAACAAACTGATCAAACGAATCTATTTGACCTTGTAATTTAATACCATTCACTAAAAAGATAGAGACTGGTATTCGTTCTTTTCTTAATGCGTTAAGAAAAGGGTCCTGTAGCGATTGGCCCTTAGACATTTTTACAACTCCCGTAATTTTATTCCAGTAATGGGAAAATAGACGGATTACTGGTTAATATAACCTTAAAAAATCCCATAACTGCGGTACAACCCCAAGCTAGTACCACCCGTCTATAAGTGAGTTCTTATTGTAGCATATATGACTCAATTTTCATTGAATTGTTTTACTCAGTGTAGACTAATATTTGAACAGTTTTCTTTTTTTTTAGCCTAAAATCGTATTTTCTCACACCGAACCCAACGATTAAATTTGTTTTCTTTACATAAAGTTACAGTCAATTCATTACAAATAGCTATACAGAGCAATCATTAACCATATTAGTATATTTATGCATTATTATTTTCTCATTACCCTTGAGCAGTGGGTCACAAATGACCACATTGTCTTCTTTTCGCAACCATGTGAGCTGCCTTTTTGCCAATTGCCTTGACGCGGCCACCCCTTTCGCAACCATTTCGTCATAACTCACCTGGCCTGAGAGGTATTCCCACATTTGTCGATACCCCACTGAACGCATAGAAGGTGTTCGCTCAGAAAGATCACCTCTTCTATATAGGTGTTGTACTTCTTGCTCAAACCCTGCATCTAACATTTGCTGAAAGCGTTTTTCAATCCGCTCATGTAATACCTTACGATCTTCAAACATCAGGGCAATTTTCAGCGCAGGCAAAAATGGCTGACTACTTTTTTGCTGTTGTAATTCTGTCATTGACCGCCCTGAGAGTTTGTAAACTTCAAGCGCCCGTTGAATACGCTGAGTATCATTCTCATGTATGCGATTTGCAGCGTCAGGGTCAATGTTAGCGAGCTGCCGATGCAGCGCTTGCCAACCCTTGTTCTGAGCTTCAAGTGCGATCTCTGCCCTTACCGCGACATCAGCCGAAGGTAGTGGTGATAAGCCCTGTTGCAAGGCACGGAAATATAGCAGAGTCCCCCCCACTAATAAAGCCGTTTTCCCCGATTTTTCAATGTCTTCTATGTGCTCTAAAGCATCTGTCGCAAATTCTGCTGCAGAATAACTTTCTGCAGGGTCAATAATATCAATCAGTCGATGTGGCGCCCGCGCTAACGTTGCCTTATCCGGCTTAGCAGTACCGATATTCATATCCCGGTAAACCAATGCAGAATCAACGCTGATGATTTCACTTGGTAGGGTTTCAGACAGTTTAATGGCGAGATCCGTTTTACCCGATGCCGTTGGCCCCATAATAAATATAACAGGCCCCATTATTGGCCACGCATAAACAGCTGATCCAACTGCTTCATATCTAAAACGGTCCAGGTTGGTCGCCCATGATTGCACTGACCACTACGCTCAGTGTTTTCCATATCACGCAAAAGTGCATTCATTTCAGGTAACGTCAGCTGCCTATTTGCCCTTACCGAGCCATGACATGCCATCGTTGCCAACAAATGGTTCTGCATTGCCTCCAGCCTGTCAGACTGACCATATTCCAGTAAGTCGGAAAGAATATCTCGCAACAATTGCTCACCATCAGTGTGTGAAAGCAATGCCGGAATTTCACGAATAGATAACACCTCTCCATGGCGCATTGCCAACAATCCAAACTGCTCTAAAACCGCTTTATGCTCTTCAAATATTTCAGCCTCGGCATGGCTCACTGTCACTTGAATAGGCAATAATAATGGCTGAGATATCACGCGAGACTGGCTCACTGCCGTTTTCAGCTTTTCATACGTGACCCGTTCATGCGCGGCATGCATATCCACCAGAACTAATCCTGCCTCACTTTGAGACAAAATATAAATCCCATGCAGCTGTGCGATCGCATATCCTAATGCAGGCATTCCAGTAGTGTCACTTTCCACACCAATATCATCACCCCCATCTGGGTTTTGCAATGAGGCATATTGACTCACCTGATCACTCACTGAGGCTTGCGTATAACCCGCACCGGCTGAATACGCTGGCGCAGAGGCACTTCTAACACGATAACTGGGTGTAGCAGCAGAGCTATACGATCTTTGCGCCTCATTAGGCTCAGGCATTGCCATATCTAATTGAGACTGAGGTGCTTCAGCCAATGCCATTTGTACTGTCCCGCTAGAATGCTCAGGCCTTACGTTAGCAATGGCTTGTTTAACACAGCCATAAACAAAATCATGCACGCCACGTGACTCTCTAAAACGCACTTCCTGCTTTGTCGGGTGGGCATTCACATCCACTTCGCTGGGATCTATTGTTAAAAACAAGACGTATGCGGGGAAGCGACCACCAAACAAGACATCCTTGTAAGCAAGCTTAACAGCATGGGTAATGAGTTTGTCTCTGATCATTCGACCGCTCACATAAAAATACTGCATATCTCCCTGGCTACGAGAAAAAGTAGGCAGAGATGCCCAACCAGATAGGCTTAACGCATCTGTTTTTTGCTCGACACGAATGGCCGACTCAACCATTGCCTCACCACACACTTTTGCAACACGCTGTTGCTGCAATTCGACAGAATCAGCAGGTGCTGATTGAAACACCACCTTACTGTTATGGGTCAACTGAAAACCGACTGAAAACCGGCTAAGTGCCACACGGCGAACCACCGTGTCAATATGGGCAAACTCAGTTTTATCTTGTTTTAAAAATTTTCGCCGTGCTGGCGTATTATAAAAAAGATCTCTAACCTCAACGGTTGTCCCAACAGGGTGAGCAACGGGCGTTGCCTCTGTTTCTATTTCCGTACCATCCCCTTGCACTTGCCACCCTGTGTCATCGGCTTTAGTTCGAGAGCGTAAAAGCAAACGCGAGACAGAGCTAATACTAGGCAATGCCTCCCCTCTGAAACCTAAGCTCATCACTTTTTCTAAATCGGTTAAGCTTTGGATTTTACTGGTTGCATGACGCGAGAGTGACAAACTCAAATCATCGTGGTGAATACCACCACCATTATCAGAAATGCGAATCAGGCCCACACCCCCTTTCTCAATGTCAATCGAAACCTGAGTTGCCCCGGCATCAAGTGCATTTTCTACCAGCTCTTTAACAACAGATGCAGGTCTTTCGACAACTTCACCTGCGGCAATTTGGTTCACTAACTGTGGGGGTAATGCATGGATACGTTTCATATCTATCTCAAATATTGGCGCGACAAAATAGCCTATTGTGCATGATTTCTAGAGGATACCCAAGCACCTCTAATCGAGGTAACAAGCTTGTTAGCAAGCCACAACCAATGGCTACTTTTTCTCTGCTGCTGACCTTAATAATAGAGACAGGAGTAAACAGGGAATAAAGTGATCTTTTCCTGTTTGACACACACAATAAGAATTTTGGACTTTAAGTGAACAATAAAGCCTACCGTTTACTGCCCAATTAAGAACCAGTAGGAATCAACAACCGCTTACCCACTAATATTCGATCACCTTTTAACCGATTAACTCGGCGAATTGAAGCAATACGCACATCATATTGATTGGCAATACTCCCCAAGGTGTCTCCCGAAGTCACTGTATGCTTCCGAATGTCAGCCATAACCGTTCCCATCGGTGGGTTTTGATAAAAATAACTTTTCACCCCCGAAAAAACCGCCTTTGCAATTTTTAACTGGTGGCGAGTACTGTTCAGCTTTCGCTCATCACTTTTATTCGTGATAAAAGCCGTTTCAACTAACAAAGATGGAATATCTGGTGACTTCAAAACCTGAAAACGAGCATGCTGCACTTGAGGTTTGTGCACTTTACCAACCACCTTTAGGCCTTTTAAAACTTTCTTCGCCACATCCCTGCTGATCTCATTGGTCGCTGTTTGACTCAGGTCCATCAAGATTTTAGCCAGCATGTCATCTTTCTTACTTAACTTGACGCCTCCGACCAAATCAGCACTATTTTCTCTCTCTGCAAGCCATTTAGCAGCCTCACTTGAAGCCCCTTTCTGCGAAAGAATATAAACAGACGACCCATGTACTGATGATTTACGAAACGCATCCGCATGTATTGAGATAAATAAATCTGCAGATTTCTGCCTAGCTATACTCATCCGCTCACGTAACTCAATAAAGTAATCACCTTCACGAACCAATACCGCTTTCATACCGCGCTCTCGGTCAATCAATTGTTTTAATTTTTTAGCAATGGCCAAGGTCACTTTCTTTTCTTGAGTCCCCTTTTTACCAATAGCACCAGGATCCTCACCACCATGTCCAGCATCGATCGCAACAATAATATCTTTGGAGCGCTTTATCGTGCCAGTTTTGGCAACCACTTTAACAGGCTTAACCTTCGTCGTTGGCCTGATATCAACCACCAAACGGTGACCATACTGTTTATTGGGCTTTAATAGAAAGGATTGTACTTTTACTTTTTGAGATAAATCGAGGACAACTCGTAAACCGTGATTTTTTCGCACCCCATGGCGGATTTTTTTAATTAACTGCTCGTTACGGCCCACCGTCGGAACTTTCTTTTTTAAGTGCGTTTTTTGCAGGTCAATCACCAACCGGTTAGGGCTAGGTAGACTGAATATTTTATGTTGAATTGTTTTGCTTAAATCAAAAACAAGGCGAGTTCGCTCTGGTGCAGTCCAGACACGAAAGTCAGTCAGTTTGACTGTTTCGGCAGTTGCAAAGCAGGTGCAAAGCAATAATATTGTGGCGAGCCAGATACGCATTTTGGCTACTCCGTATTCCCATTTGTTATTATTTTTGTTGATTACTCCCTATTATAGCGCAATTTGGGCACTTCATCGATGTTCATCTTCAAAAGTTGACAACCAACCATCAGTTAATGGTGTTTTTGCCGTAATCGTTACTTCTCGTCTGTCTGCATGCACTTGAATATCCACAATTAAATCAGGTGCTGGCAACATCCCTACTCCTTTATCTGGCCACTCAATAAAACAGACAGATTGTGAGTTAAAGTACTCCCTATACCCCATGTACTCGAGCTCTTCAGGGTCACCAAGGCGATATAAATCAAAGTGAGCAACCTGCACCTGATCTATTTCATAGGTTTCAACCAAGGTATAAGTGGGGCTTTTAACCGCCCCGGTAAAACCCTGACCTCGTAATGCGGCTCTCACCAGTGTTGTTTTTCCTGCACCCAGTTGTCCTTGGAGAAAAACGACAACCCCTAACGGCAACTGTTGTAACAACCTTTCACCCAACACAGTCATTTCAGACTCATCATACGCCTTAATTACTTTACTCGACATCACCCTACCAACGTCCTCAATATGGGAAACAAATCGGTTGCTAGCAACCCTCTCTGACCCGACTCTGAGGCTATGTCACCTGCTTGAGCATGCAAGCTAACACCAAGTTGTGCCGCCTCTTCATTTGATAAACCTTGAGCAATAAAACCCGCTATCACCCCACTCAAAACATCGCCCATGCCAGCTGTTGCCATTCCAGGGTTACCGCCATCACAAACATAAAAGGGTTTATTGACAACACGAATGATTGTACCTGCCCCCTTAAGCACAGCAACACCTCCAAATTTCTGCCGAATGGCTTCAGCAGACGCAAACCGATCACCCTGAATCTGGGCATTATTCTGCTGCAGTAAAATGGCGGCTTCCCCCGGGTGAGGGGTTAACACCCAGTTGTTTGAAGTGTGATTCAAATCAGCTAATAACGTTAAAGCATCTGCATCGACAATTTTGGGTTTGTCTGAATGTAATACTACGTCTAATAATGTTTGTGCCCATTCATTCAAGCCTAAACCTGGCCCAACGACAATGACACTCGCTTTATCGATAAGTGGCTGCAGCTCGCTTGCAGACGTAATGCCATGACACATCAGCTCTGGCCTTGCCGATACGATACTAGAGCAGTGACTAGCATCGCATGCGACACTGACTAAACCAGCCCCAACCCGTAACGCGGCCTCTCCTGCCATTCGAACTGCGCCACCCATGCCTGCCCCACCACCAACAACCAGTACATGACCAAAACTGCCTTTATGCGAGTTTGCAGCTCTTGGTGGCAATAAATGGTTTGATTTTTCAGGTGTCAATCGAATGGCCGATAGGATCTCATGTGCATACACTTTGGCTGGTACTTTTAAATGGTCAAAAAATATTTCACCACTGTAAGTACAGCCATCGGCAGTAAATAAACCTTGTTTCAACCCAATAAAGCTTACCGTCACATCGGCTGCAACAGCACACCCCATTACTTTACCAGTATCACTGTGTATACCTGAGGCAATATCTAGCGCTATAACAGGTGCATGATGTGCATTCATCATAGCAATTGCAGCTTCAGCAACACCCACTATCTCTCGCTCTAAACCTGTTCCAAAAAGCGCATCAACAATCACATCAGTTGCAGGTGTTATCGACGCACGACTATCTAGCAAGTCACACCTCCCTCCAACAGCGAGATAATCGTCTAACGCAGATTTTGCATCATTTTTTATTTTGCTAGGATCACCAAGCAGTAGCAACCGCACACTTAACCCATATTCTATTGCAAGCTTTGCAACGACAAACCCATCTCCACCATTGTTGCCTAACCCTGTCATCACTGTAATTGTCTGACAGCTTGGCCATTGCTGTAGAAGTGTTGCGAACGCGGCTGCTCCTGCTCGCTTCATCAATTCATAACCGGGGATGTTAAAGGTGTTTATGGCCACTTCGTCAAAGTGACGAACCTGTGCCACCGTGTATAACGCATGAGGTAACGTATCGATAGAGGACAATAACCGTTGCTCAGCCATGGTTTGGCCAAGTTAACACGGCATTAAAGGGTTCAAACCCTGAAAAATCCGTCATATCCTGCCCAGGTGTTACCTGAACTAACAGCCATGCTTCTCTTGATTCTTCTAAGCGCTCACGATCAATCGAAATTTCATCAACAGCACAGGACGCTTTAATTAACCGATCTATTTGGTCCGCATCACTGTCACTGATGCTTAATAAATTGCGCGTTAAATCCGACAGTGTTTGAAAAAATTGATGATAAGATATGCCGTCAACCAGCATTTCATTATCCATTGGTGCAAATACGCCTTCGCAGACTTTGACATCACATGCTTCACCACCAGTTTGATTTTGATAGCGAATACCACTGTCGGTGAGGATAATTAAGCCGGCTTGATCTAAGCCAAAAAGGTTTATTTCACGCACACGTCATGTCCTTAGCTCAGCTAAACCTAACTTCATTCGGTTCACAACGGTTAAGCATAACAGCACGATTATTGCCATCCAAAAATAATCAACCCAAGCCGACACACTGATGTTTAACGCCAGCAATATTGCGATTAAGCCAAACACAGCGGCACGATCACTTTTTCCCATAGGGCCATCATACCGTCGGCTTGCCCCGACTTGTATGGTTGCAAGCCCTGCGACTTCCGTAATTAACATCACCGCTATCACAATAATAACCAATGTCTCTGGCATCCCATTCAACCAAGCAAACGGTAAGTAAAGCGCTACATCAGACACCACGTCACCCACTTCATTTAACAGCCCGCCCAATGCGCTTTTTTGATCGTGTTCTCGCGCCAACATACCATCTATTGCATTTAAAGCCATCCGCACAAATAAAACCACCGGCACCAGCCATAAAACGGTCACAGATTGAGGAAATAACACCAACAATACACCGACAATCACTGACAGCAATAAGGCCGCTATTGTTACCTGGTTAGCCGTCACCCCATTCTTTGCCAACCCTTTGACAATGGGTCTTAATAAGGCTTGAAAACGAGGCTTTAAGTCATAAACACTGGGCAACGCACTTCCCTCTCATCAATCACTGTCTATATAGTGTAGTTAGTAAACGGCAACCCCGCTGCGACATAGGGTATAAGCCCAATATTTATCGTGGAAATAAAAATTGCATCATATCAGGAATCATGACGTTAAAGTGCTCAAAAATATGGGACCCACCATCAATAATGCGCGCATTGGCACCTTGTAACTTTTCAACCGACTCACTGTAATCTAACGTTTCATCCCCCGTTTCAACCAAAAGCAGAATATTCTTTGGTTTCGACATGACGGGCACATCAATGCTTTTTAGTTGCTCTAAGTGCCGCTGCCCAACATGATATGTGCGCCCTGTTTGCGGGTTCGTTATCTCCCCCCGATACTGCTGAAGTAGGTTATAGGGTTTCATCGCAGGATTAATCAACACAGCTTTACAGCCATAGCGCTCAGATAAATACGCCGCATAATAGCCGCCTAGTGAGCTTCCAATAATACCCACATCAGGCTTTTGCTCAAATGGCAATAAGCTTTCAAGGCACTGGATCGCATCTGTTGGTAAATCAGGTAATGTGGGTGTTATTAACTCAACGGGGTAATTTTGCGATGCCACCCACAGCCTAAGCTGTTCGGCTTTAAAAGACTGAGACCCACTGTTAAAGCCATGAATATAAAGCAGTTGCTTCAAGAGCGCGCATCCACCATTAAGCGCTTCATATCTCTGACTGCAGAATCTAACCCTGAAAATAAAGCCCTCGAAATAATGGAATGCCCAATATTAAGCTCATTGATTTCAGGGATCGCAGCAATAGGCTGCACATCATGGTAGTTCAAGCCATGACCTGCATTGACAATTAACCCCAAACTTTGACCTAAAGTGGCCGATTGTTGAATCTTAATCAATTGTGCTTGCTGCAGTTCTCGTGATTTTGCATCTGAGTAATGCCCGGTATGAATTTCTATCACTGGCGCCTTGACTCTTGCAGCCGCTTCAATCTGCTCTTGTTCCGCATCAATAAATAACGACACACGAATTCCTGAGTTTGTCAGCGCCTCAACAGCATCTTTAATTCGAGCTTCTTGACCCACAATATCTAAGCCACCTTCTGTGGTCAGCTCTTCTCGTTTTTCTGGCACCAAACAACAATCTGCAGGCCGGTAGTTCATGGCCAAATTAACCATAGAGTCTGTCACTGCCATCTCAAGGTTCATATGGGTGCTTAACACTTCCATCAGCATCGATACATCCCGCTCTTGAATGTGCCTTTTATCTTCTCGTAAATGAACAGTAATACTATCTGCGCCAGCGTCTTCCGCGATTAATGCCGCTTGCACAGGATCTGGGTAACGTGTCCCACGTGACTGTCTAATCGTTGCTATATGATCAATATTAACACCAAGATAAATGGGGCTTGCTTGCATTTTTCTTTTCCTAACGAGTTGAAATGGTTTGAAACAAAGCTCGACTATTGAGCGGCTCATGGCCCAGATAGACATCCAGGATATACCGCATTAAATATTTACATTGGCTCAGTGAATCAGGCTCTGAGAATGATTCACCCTCTAATGCCATCAAGGCTTTACCTTGAATTCTGAGCCCTTCATCATTAACCACTTGAGACCTGACGGGGCCCTTACTGACAATATACTGATACCACAGGTTGGGTTCAACGGGGGTGCCGGTATGATATTCTACATCTAGCAACAGTCCGTAACCAAGCTGCCTTAGCAACTGCTTTTCAAATACCCTTAAGGTGACTTCCACCGGTAGTTCACTCATTAAATTCAGCACAGCGGATTGATAACTGGCAAACAAAGCTTCATGTTGATCATCTGGTTGAGTGAGGCGCACAACCAACTCATTCAGATACATGCCACAGTACAGTTGTGTCCCTTGCAAATTAATATGGGTCAATGTATCAACTGCCGTCAGCGTTTTTAATTGCCCTTTTCCAGACCAATTCAGCAAATTACAAACAAAGGGCTGAAGACGTCCTCTAAAGGGAGACTTGGGCCGTTTTGCCCCTTTGGCTAACACACCAATACGCCCGTAATCCTGTGTTAACACATCCAAAATGAGGCTCGTCTCCCGATACGCTTTTTGGTGTAACACATAACATGGCTGCTGCTCTATTCTAATGTTTGATAACCCAGACTTTGCAAAGCCCGCTCGTCGTCAGACCAGTTTTCTTTTGTTTTCACCCACAACCCAAGAAACACTTTTTGACCAAACCAGTCTTCCATGTCTTTACGGGCTTGTGACCCAACATTTTTTAACCCTTCACCTCGCTTCCCAATCACGATGGCTTTTTGGCTATCACGCTCTACCCATATAATGGCACGGATTTTACGCATCTTTTTTTCCATTTTAAATTCTTCAATTTCAACCGTTAAAGAATATGGCAGCTCTTTACCTAAGCTACGCGTGAGCTTTTCTCGAATAAGTTCTGCGGCATGAAAACGCTCACTTTTATCAGACACTTGGTCTTCAGGATAGAAGGCTGGCCCTTCTGGCAATTGTGCTAAAAGATAGGATTCTAAATGCTTAACATTGTCACCTTTTAAGGCAGAGAGCGGAATAATTGTTTGAAACGCCCTCTTTTTGCCATATTGCTCTAAGACAGGCAGCAACTCTTCTCGTTGTGGCACATAGTCAATTTTATTAACCACAAGGATAACCGGCTGCTTAACATCCTCGAGTTTTTCTAAGACAAAATCATCTTCTTCAGTCCATCTTTTTGCAGAGACTAAAAAAACAATCACATCGACATCAAAAATAACGCCACTGGCTGCCCGGTTTAAATACCTGTTCATGGCTTTTTTTTCATTATTATGCAAACCAGGCGTATCAGCAAAAATCATCTGACTATCACCCACTGTTTTTATGCCATGAATACGGTGACGTGTCGTCTGTGGTTTTCGGGTGGTAATGCTGACTTTATAACCTAACAGTTGATTTAATAAGGTCGATTTACCCACGTTGGGTTTTCCAATAATGCCAATGATGCCGCTTTTTTTTATCTCAGTCATAGTAATTGCTCTAGTGCTTTCCTTGCCGCAATTTGTTCTGCAATTCGACGGCTACTTCCAGTTGCCTCAACGGTTAAGCTACAGCTTGATATGCAGCAGCTTACCGTGAATGTTTGGCTGTGCTGATCACCATCCGTAGAGAGCACGTCATATTCTGGCAAGGCTAATTGCTTTCCTTGCAGCCATTCTTGTAGCTTTGATTTATCGTCTTTATTTGCGATTAAACACTCTGAGTTGGTCAACTCTTCTGCAAACGTTTCATGGATAAAGCGTTCTGCAGCTTCATACCCTTGGTCTTCAGATATCGCACCAATGACCGCCTCAACACTATCAGCCAGTATAGAATCACGATTAAACCCGCCGCTTTTTAATTCGCCAGGGCCTAACAGCAGATAATCACCAAACATGAGGTTCCGCGCTTTTTTAGCCAATGTTTCTCGGCGAACAAGAGATGATCTAATGCGACTTAACTGCCCTTCTTTCGCTTTAGGTAAACGGTCGTAAAGTGCTTTAGCAATCACCATGCCGAGAAT
>JABHGC010000073.1 GCA_018672285.1 Methylococcales bacterium | reverse complement strand
TGCCAATGCCAATGCCAATGGCAGTGTTAAGTATAAAACCAAGCGTGGTGACACCCTAGGCAAGATTGCTAAACGCCATTCTGGTGGCTCTACCTCATTGAAACAAGTCATGATGGGGGTTTTTGAAGCCAATCCTGAGGCTTTTGTTGATAATAACATCAATAAAATGAAGTCAGGGCAAATCCTTAAAATTCCATCTGAAGCTGAATTAGCCAGTGTATCCCAAGCAGATGCAGCGCAATCATTTCGTCAGCAGACCAGTGATTGGCGGCAACAGAAGGCAGAATCTGAGTCTGAAGAAGTTGACTTTGAAGCAGAGTCCACTTTTGAGCGACCTGTGATCGAGCAAGAAGAAACGACTGGCCAAGATGTTATTCGAGTGGACACACCAACCAGTGATGACATTGATAATGCCAATGCATTGCCAGGTGAGTCAGCTGATATCTCTGATATTCCAACGTTAAAGCGTAATTTCCGTTTAGCAAATGAAGCGGCAGCGTCTCAAGAACGAGAGAATGTTGATTTACGCTCTCGGGTTGAGACTTTATCTGACCAAGTCAACAAAATGGAACGACTTATTGGCCTGCAAAATGCTGAGATGGCATCACTACAGCAGCGCTTAGTTGAGCAAGGTTTAGAGCTTCCAGATGAGCTAAAAGCACAATTAGATGCGATTTCAGAGCAGGCTGTAAGTAATGATACGGGTGAAATAGCATTAGATTCTACAGACGAACTGTCGCTCGATAATGATGTGACTGACCTAGCTGCAGAAGATAATAATGATAATTATGAAGATGCCGAGACCGAGAAAAGCGGTGGCATGGTGGATGACGCACTGAAAATGGCTGGTAATGCTGCTGACATGGTAATGAAGCAGGTGAAGCCTCTTTTAGATAACCCAATCGCATTAGGCGGCATTGGTGCTGGCGTCGTTGTATTCTTTATCTTGATCATGTTGATTATGCGTCGCAGAAAAGCGGGCAAGCATGAAGAAAGTATTTTGGCCACCGATGGTGACTACGAAGTGGGTGAAACCATTATTACCTCGTCAGAAGCCCCGAGTAGCGATATTCAGGTGGACGAAGGGTATGAGGCGGATTCAGCTTACGAATCTGACTTAGTCGATGATGAGTCATTCTTAAGTGACATTACCCCATCTGATATGACCACTATGATGAGTGAGAGCGACGAAGCGTCAGAGCCTGCCGCTCCTGCCTCTGAAGCTGACACGGATCCGCTTGCAGAAGCGGATGTTTATCTTGCATATGGTCGTTATGATCAATCAGAAGACTTAATTGCTCAAGCAATAGAAGATGCACCAGAGCGTGTTGATTACAAAGTGAAGCTGTTGGAAGTTTATTACGCGATTAAAGACCAGGCGAAGTTCGAGCAATTAGCAGAAGACGTGCATGGTAGCGTGTCTGGCGAAGATAAAGCATTATGGGATCGCGTTGTAACTATGGGCGCTGACTTAAGCCCAGGGCATCCATTGTTTGAAGTGAGTCAACCTACTGACAGCATGAGCGACGACGTCGCAACAGTTGCTGCAATTGATGAAATAGATGCGCTTGGCATTGAAGCTGATGAAACTCGTAACTTGTTTGAAGAAGAGACCAAGGTTATGCCTGAAGGTGAGGTGGATCTTGGTGATGGTTTAGACTTTGGTGGGCTAGATGATGGCCTCAGTGAAGATTTAACCGCAGGATTAGACAGTGATGACCTTTCTGGTTTAGGTGATATTTCTGCTCTGGATTCATCAGACGATTTGATGACAGGCTTAGACATTGGCGATATTGAAGACTCTGTGACAGATGATGGTTTAAGTGGTATCGGTGATATTGACTTAAGTGGCTCAGATGACAGTTTAGCTGGCATTGGTGAGATTGACTTAACGGGTTCAGATGACGAGTTAGCTGACTTTGGTGACATTGATCTAAGTGGGTCGGATGATGCTTTAGGTGGCATTGATTTAGGCGACAGCCTTTCTGGTTTAGAAGACACGCCAAGTGAAGTTGCAGAGCCTGAGGAGTCATTCTCAACGGATAGCTTTGTCGGTTCTGATAGCTTTGCTGAGGAAGATGATTTCTCTGCCTCTGTTTCGGCCTTTGACGAAAGCACGCCTTCAACCAGTATTGATTCAGCGATGTCAAAAGCAGATGATATTGGGGATATATCCGCATCATTAAATGCGGTTGGTGAAGAGCCAGTGGCGGCAGTGGATGATATTCAAATTGATTTAACCGATGAAATGGCTGAAAGCTTAAGTGCAGACGACTTAGGGTTCGACTTAGACTCCGTTGATTTAAGTGATGATGTCTTTAACACTGATCAATCAATTGACTTGGGTGGAACAGAAGCTGCGGTACCAGATGAAGTAGAAGTGTCCGCTGCAGATGATGTTGGAGACGCACTGGCCATTGGTGATGACGTTAGCACGAACGAAGAAATTGAAACGAAGTTAGAGCTGGCTAGGGTCTATGTGGATATGGGAGACCCTGAGGGTGCTCAAGATATTCTGAAAGAAGTGATGGAAGAGGGGAGTGACGAGCAGAAGGAGATGGCTAAGGACATACTTGGCGGTCTATAAAGCGTCACATTCCTTCTAACAAAGGCGCCTATATGGCGCCTTTTTTTATGTGTTATGATTCCCCTCTTGAGAAAAAATGCGTTTGTAACCCATATGAATATTGTCATCCAGTTTGTTGATAAGGCCTGTATCCAGTCTATCGTGCCGTTACTATGTGAACTTGACTCATCGATCCCTGAATCGGTCATACAGGCGCGCTTAGTGGATATGCTCGCACATGGGTATGAGTGTGTGGGCCTGTTTGATGGTGAGCACCTTGTTGGTATTTGTGGTGTATGGGTGCTGTATAAATATTATGTTGGTAAACATTTAGAATTGGATAATGTCTTTATTAAGCCTGAATACAGAGGGCAGGGGCTTAGTGCTCAGTTGAATGAATGGCTTCTGGCATTAGCTGAGTCTAAGGGCTGTGAAGCGATAGAGTTAAATTGTTATGTGGATAATGCGTTGGCAAAGCAATTTTGGTCGCAGAATGGTTTTGACTTGATTGGTCTGCATTATCAAAAAAAATGATTTCAGGTTCGTTTAACAGTGAGTTAAACGAACCTGAGTTGAGGATTAAACCTTGAAGAAGCCAACTTGATCGGACATTCGTTTTGCTTCTGTTTCTAAAGTATGGCTAGAAGACGCTATTTCTTCAGCTAAAGCGCTGTTTTGTTGGTTTTGCTCTTCCAGTATTTCTACCGAAGAATTAACCGCTC
The DNA here is from genome assembly GCA_018672285.1 of Methylococcales bacterium. Classification (GTDB taxonomy): domain Bacteria; phylum Pseudomonadota; class Gammaproteobacteria; order JABHGC01; family JABHGC01; genus JABHGC01. The sequence goes on along the minus strand of JABHGC010000073.1, from coordinate 3,557 downwards.
TGATGCCCGAATATTGCTCATCAATGGTCAGGCTCATTTCACCCATGAGTGTTCTAACGCGATCTACTGCATCGACAATATCTTCAAGCGAGTCGGCTGAGCGAGTCACGAACTGGGCGCCTTCATGTACGATGATGCCACTTTCAGAAATGAGGGTGTTAATCTCTTTAGACGCTTCTGAGCTGCGTATGGCCAGTGTTCTAACCTCTTTGGCAACTACCGCAAAGCCTCTTCCTTGTTCACCCGCTCTAGCGGCTTCTACAGCAGCATTAAGTGCCAGTAGGTTCGTTTGGAAAGCAATTTCATCAATCAGAGAGGTGATGTCTCTAATTTTTTCACTGGACTCGGTAATAGACGTCATGGCTTGTTTGGCTTGTGCAGACAGCTCGCCTCCTCGTTGAGCGCTATCAAAGGCTATTTGAGAAAGCTCATTTGCTGTGTTGGAGCTTTGAGTATTTTGTGCCATGCCATCTTTAATAGAAGTGAGGTTGGATAAAATTTCTTCTAAGCTGGCGGTTTGAGTTTCACTACGAGTGGATAAAGATGAGACCCCTTGTGCAATCTCGCGAGACCCATTGTGAACCGTTCCTGCTGCATCACTTACGCTGCAAATGGTACTGTTTAACCTGTCTATAGCACTATTGTGTGATGTGGATAGGGCAGCGATAACCCCCTCGTATTGGCCTTCAATATGGTTGTTCAGCTCTCCTTGCTCTAGGCTATCACTTGCCTCATGAATTTCAGTGATGGCGTGCTGCAAGGAGTTGAGCGAGATATTCACGTTTTCTTTCAGTTTGGCTAAGTCGCCTTTAAGCGGTGCCTCGACTCGCAAGCTAAAGTCACCTTCTCTTACCGCAGACATGACCTTGTTGATATCTGTAATGGCATCTTCAATACGCTGAGAAGTCACGTTGACCGCATTTTTTAAGATAGACAAATCACCGGACAACTCAACTTCAACACGGTCATCAAATTCACCGATCTCATTGGTTTGCATAACGGCAATAATTTCTTTAAAGGCTTGCTGTAGGGTATCCATTGAGTGGTTTAAGTTGGTTTTTAACGCGTCTAAATCGCCCTTTAAAGGCAGCTCGACGCGGCTAGAAAACTGACCCATACTGACGTCGGCCATCACCGTGTTGATCTCTTTAATTGCAAGGTCTAAATTGCTAGCGTTTTGATTGACGCTAGATTTTAGCTTGCCTAAATCACCGGGTAGTTTTGCTGCTACGCGTTGAGTGAAATCGCCATGTGCGGCATTATTCATGACTTGGTTGATTTCAGTGACCGCAACATTAACTTGGCCAATTGAGTGATTAACCGATTGTTTTAACATGTTGAGGTCACCAGCAAGTTCAACCTCAATTGTTTGGCTAAATTGCCCCTGGCTTACCTTGGACATGACTTGATTGATCTCAGATACGGCTGAGTCAATGCCTTCTAATGATTGATTGACAACACTCTTAAGGTCATTTAAATCACCCGACATGGATTCTGTGACTCGCCCGGAAAGATCCCCTTTAGAGGCAGAAATCATGACAGTGGTAATACTGTTGAGTGCTTGTTGTTGGTTATCAAGAGAGTGATTTAAATCATTTTTTAGGGTTAAAAAATCACCTTCAGCTGCAATGGTGACTCGGTCACTAAAGCGCCCCTGGCTAACTTTGTTAAGTACCTGGCTGATATTGCCCATGGTTTCAGCCATGACGTCAGCAGTAGAGTTGACGTGGTTTTTCAAGGTGTCCAAGTCGCCATTGAGCGGTTGGGTGATGCGCTCGCTAAAATCACCATGGCTAAATCCTGCCATAACCTTTGATGTCCCTTGAAGGGAGCTTTGTAATACGGATAATAGTTGGTTGAATTGTGCGCCGGCATCAGCGATTTCATCGCTGCCATTAATTTGGGTTCTTTTATCGAAGTCTCCACTGTTGGTCACATAGGCCATGGTTTCGGACAATTGCTGCACAGGCTTGCTGATTTTAGTCGCAATAATTAAACCCAGTGTGAGAGACGCAAGCACGCCGATCACGGCAATGCTGACAATAATCGTGAGTGCAGATGATTGGGTTTTCTGCATGCCATGTGATGCGGTGTCGACTTGTTTTTTGATGATGGACTTTAAAATATCGAGTTCAGAGCTAATGTTGTTACTTGCTTGAATACTCCTAACCATGGCGTTTCGCTCAGATACAACGGGCTCATCCACTTTTTTACTGGCATATAGTTGGATTTTTAACAGTGCATTTTGGGCTTTGTAGACTGTTCTGGCTTTGGCTCTTTCATAATAAGATTTTTTCTTGTCGGCTGCGGCATCATCAACTTGTTTGCCCAGTTTCATCAGTTTTTTGTTGAATTTTCGGAATTTTTTCAGGAGTTTGCCCAGCTTTTTATCGTCTGTTTTGAAGGTGGTTACCCATTTTTCATACGGACTCTTGGCTAAATCGGTGTTGCCTGTGAATTTTGCGCCAAATTTTGCTGCATCAGCCAACTGTTTTACCCAGTGAGTAAGGTCATTGTTCAGGCCAAATGCGAAACTCTTTAAATCTTGGTGTTTATTGTTAAAATCGAATTCATATTTTAAGCGATTATCGTGTGCGCTGATAACGGTGTCAGATGCTTCTTTTAATGCTTTGTGGGCGGTGACCGTTCTTTCATTTAAATCGGTGAAAGCAGGGTTTTTGATGCGCCCCATCTGTGCTAAAAACTTGGTGTGAGCCTCGTTAATGTTATTGTGAATCTGCTCAAGTCCTTGGTAATTGGCGTTGTATTGCTGGGTGTAAATAATGATATTTCCAGCTTCCAATGCTGCTTTTGAGGCCGCTTCCTCGTCTTTCATTTGGTGGTTGATGAGTTCATTAGCCGTGTCAGATACCGAGTTTGTTAACCACAAACCACTTGCACCTACTAATAAAACAAATACCGAGACTAGGCTAAAACTTAATAAGAGTTTCTGGCGGATTTTAAAGCTCATAATAGACCTATGCAGATAGACAAAAGCCCTCACTGAGGGCTAAGTTTGAGGGTTATTTGATGTGTTTTAGGTGCTCTAATACTTCATTAAGCTCTTCTTTGACTTGTTCTAGATGCTCTGCATCTTTGTCTTTTTTGTATTCATTAAGTGCAATGATGCCTGTAGCAGGGTGGATAATGGCATCCATAAAACTAATCTCAGGGCCAAAGTGATCAAATGCTTCAGGTTTTAGACCTTTAGCATGAAGTGCACCATAATCGTGCCATTGCTCTTCAATTTCTTCTAAGCTGAGTTTTGTCATGCTTTCCGCTTGGGCAGTCACTTCATTTAAAATAGGCGCCGCCTTTTCATTGGTTAGGACGTATTCACTAATGCCCTCTTTGGCAAGCTTGATTAAAGTTTGTTGTTTAGCGATAAGCGCATCTGCATCGACGTTGCCAGCCATAGTCGATTGAACAATTTCATGAGGTAGATGCAAAAGTCTGAAAGTAAGCGTCTTTATTGATAAATAACGAAAAAAAAAAGAGAATGCCTGGCCTCATTAGTTATAATGAGTGCGACAAAACAGCACAAACAAACAGCCAAG
>JABHGC010000260.1 GCA_018672285.1 Methylococcales bacterium | reverse complement strand
GTTTTTCAACAGTTGCAGTTTGGCTTCTGTAGTCGCGATACGTTTTGAAAACTCATCATTTACTAAGCCAGCATAGGAGCTTTCATCTGACACCAATTTTAAGGCTTTTTCATATTGCCCTAATGATCCAACTAAGAGAGCAATGTCATCAGAGTATTCTTGGCCAAATAGTTTGGTTAAAGTTTCAGCCTGAGATTGTTTGTCGAGTTTTGATAAGGTCTGTAAAAATCCGTTAAGTGCTTTCTGTGGGTCAGATTGAATGGTTTGTGCGAGCTGGTTTAAGTCTATGCCTAGTAGCTTTAAGGTACTTTGAAATCCTTTAGACTGTACGCGAGCAGTTTGAAGTTTAAGGAGGAGGGCGTTGATAGCTGTTGCGGCTACTTCGGGTGGTTTTCCTAAGGCTAGAAAAGCATCTGCAAGGGCGGCTGTTTGTTTAGCCGATAAGCCGAACTGTTTGGCTGTGCCGCCCACGCGGGCCAACACACTAATGATGTTTCGTTCAGTGGCTGCAGTGTTGTTGCCCAATTGGTTAATAGCGTCACCAAGTTTCTCAATATTGGGAATAGGGATGTTAAAAATATTGGACAGTTTTGCAATGGCCTCACCAGCTTCTTGAGGGTTGAGATCAAATGCGGTTGCCAGTTTTGCGGTGGTTTTAACGAATTTGGCTAAGTCCTTTTCAGCTAGACCTAACCGTCCGCCTTCAGCCGCTATCTGTGCCAGCTCAACGGCTGTTAGGGGAATGGTACGCGCAAGTTCTTTGATCTGTGTGGCAAACGCCTTTAACGCGGTGTCATTGGCAAAACTAACAACTTTAGCTACATCAGCCATCGCAGACTCAAAGGCTATGGCAGGTTTGACCAAGCTGGACAGCCCTATAGCAAGAGCAGCCCCTTCAAACAAATCTGATCTTGCTTGATCTTTTTGTTGGTTGATTCGTTGCCGTTTGCGTTGCACACCCTGCAATAACTGCTCTGCTTTACGCACACGGTTAATTGATGCGACTAGCTGATTTTGCTCTTTGGCGAATTGGCGGGTATCAATACCTGTCTGTTTTAAGGTCTGGCGTAGCTGGTGCAATGTGTCTCGGTTTTTCTGCCAGGCTTGTTTGGTTCTTTTTGCGGTACGAACAGCCACATCAAATGATTGTTGCAGCTTGCGCGAAGGTTTTTCGGTATTGGCTAGTTCGTGTGCTAAACGCTTTACCTCAAGCTGCGCCGATTGGTAGGCATGCTTGCTAGACTGGACACTGTCTTTCAATTTACGGAAGCTTTCCATTTGCTTCGCTCGTTGATTGAGCTGTTTCAGTTGTGAGCGGAATCCTTGTAGCTGCTTACCTGTTGAGGTTAAGGCTGTACGAAAGGCACGGCTAACCTCTCCACTGATAACAAGTGAGAGTGATTTTGTTTTAGTTGTCATCATAAATCTCAAAGGATTGGGTATGGTTTAACTGTCATGTTGTTACAGCAATTTAACAGAATTCATTTGCACATTGACAAGAATAGTCAGATAAACGATATTCCATATTTTGTTGTTGAGTTATCGCTATGAAAACACGTTATTACGCTATATTTGGTGATATTCATGGTCGCATTTCATTAATGTACACCTTGGCAAAGTTGTGGGAGCACAACAGTAACTGCCAATTAGAAGCTTTACTTCAAGTTGGCGATTTTGGTGCTTTTCCTGACATACAAAAATTAGATAAAGCAACTTTGAAATATGCCAAAAAAGACTCTGATGAATTGGGTTTTTCCAAGTTTGCACTGAAAACAGCAGAAAGTACTCGATATTTTAGTGAGGATAACTTACCTAAAACCTATTTTTGCAGAGGTAATCATGAAGACTTTGATTACTTATCATCTTTTCAGACAACCTCTCCAATAGACCCATGGCATAACATTTGGTTTATTCCTGATGGAATAGATATCACTCTACCTGGTGTTGATCAAGATATCGTTGTTGGATCATTTGGTGGAATAGAAGCGCCATGCGAAGAAGGTAATGTAAGCAGGCAGCAAAAAAAATCTTACCGTCGTAAATCAGAACAAGTAGACCCTAAGTATTTTAACCAAAAATTATTGTCACAAGCTTTTTTTAATCATCAAATTGATATTTTACTGACACATGCTGGCCCACATTGCGATGCTTTTATTCATGGTTCAAAGCAGCTCAAACTACTCGCCGAGCGATTACACCCCAAGGTGCATGCCTTTGGACACCACCATGTGGTTCTTGAGCCTTGTATAGGCCCTGGTGATTCTTTGCTGATTGGGTTAGAGCACCTTACCTTTACGAAGCAAGGTAACTTAAAACCAGGCAGTTGGGGAGTTTTAAAGCACAGTACTGATGGTTACTCTTTTACAATGGGTAACCTTGAAGAAATGCCATGGCTGGCACAGATAACACAAAGCTGTTACCGACATTTTTGGCCAGTTAAGTAAGTTATAGGCCTCTACAAACGACTAAGAAATCGTTGTATCTGCCCTAAGTTATAGCCATTAATATCCTTTATCCTATGCCCATGTTCAATCAAACACTGAACGACATCGAACCATCCGACAGTTTCTTGCTCAGACTTTGCATGGCCTGATTTAAGGTTGGCACTAGACTCTGGGCGAAAAAATCCATGTTCACTTCTAACACCGCTT
>JABHGC010000074.1 GCA_018672285.1 Methylococcales bacterium | reverse complement strand
TTTAAAATACGAGTAATCTCATCAAACATCACCCGTATATATTGCGCTCGTTCAGGAACTTCAATTCCAGCTAAACGCTCTATAGACATAACATAAGCATGTTCACTACACATCATTGAGACATAGTCTAGCCTGTCCATATAACCTATACTTTGGTTAAAAGGCTTAGACTCAGCTAACTTCTCAGTACCTCTGTGCAACAAACCGATATGAGGATCTGCTCGTTGAACGACCTCACCATCCAGCTCCAAAACTAACCGCAACACGCCATGAGCAGACGGATGCTGAGGCCCAAAGTTCAATGTATAGTTATGAATTTCAGACATTATCTACATTCTCTTCGTCATTGACATAGCGATGATCATTACGAATCACTTTCGGCACTAATACGCGTGGCTCGATTGAAACAGGCTCATAAATCACCCGCCCTCGATCCTCATCATATCGCATTTCTACATGACCGATTAAAGGAAAATCTTTTCGAAATGGGAAGCCAACAAAACCATAATCAGTTAATATTCGACGCAAGTCAGGGTGACCTGTAAACAAGATTCCAAACAGATCAAATGCCTCTCTCTCAAACCAGTTTGCACCAGGCCAAACAGGTACAACAGAATCAACAGCCAAAGTTTCACTATCAACAAAAACCTTGATTCGTATCCGCTGGTTTAGAGATACAGAAAGCAAGTGATACACAACAGCAAAGCGGCGCTCTTGCCCTTCGGAAAGCCCTACATCAGAAGTACCCCGACTGAAGCCCTCATTTAGCGCCCCATCAATTTCCCATTCTGATTGCCCATACGCAGCGTAGTCCACGCCACATAAGTCAATCAACTGAGAAAACATAAAGGCAGGGTCATCACGCAATACTTCCATAACATTGATGAGGTTTTGCGGCAAAACTTCCAATGTTATATCACCAACATATAGCGCAGAACTTTCTAATAAATCACCGAAATGCTCTTTTACGGTAACGTGCAAAGCTTCAACACGATCTAGAAATTGTTGATTTTTTTTATCACCCATTAAGCTGTCTCTTGACGTGCAATTGTATTTGTTCGTTTAATTTTATTTTGCAGCTGAATAATACCGTAAAGCAACGCTTCAGCTGTTGGAGGGCATCCCGGCACATAAATATCGACTGGCACCACTCGATCACACCCTCTCACAACAGCATAAGAGTAATGATAGTAACCGCCGCCGTTAGCACATGAGCCCATAGATATGACCCACTTTGGCTCAGACATCTGATCATAAACTTTGCGAAGTGCAGGCGCCATTTTGTTAACCAAAGTACCAGCGACAATCATAACATCCGACTGACGCGGGCTTGGTCTAAAAACGATACCAAAGCGATCCATATCATACCTTGCAGCTGCCGCATGCATCATTTCAACAGCACAACACGCCAAACCAAACGTCATCGGCCAAAGAGAGCCTGTTCTAGCCCAATTAATGACTTTGTCAGCTGTTGTTGTAACGAAACCTTTTTCTAAAACGCCTTCTATTCCCATTCAAGCGCTCCTTTTTTCCATTCGTAAATAAAACCAACCACCAAAATAAACAAGAAAACAAACATTGACCAGAAACCCATAATACCAATCTCCTGAAGCACAACGGCCCACGGAAAGAGAAAAGCAATCTCGAGATCAAAGATGATAAATAAAATGGCGACCAGATAATAACGGATATCAACTCTCATGCGAGAGTCGTCGAATGTTTCAAAGCCACACTCGTAAGCTGAAAGCTTTTCTTCTGAAGGCTTACTAGGCCCCAACAAGTAACCCGCTAACATGGGCACTATGCCAAAAGAAATTGCTACAATTAAGAAAATTAATATAGGAAGATAATTCTCAAGCACGGTCACACCATCCTAGCTGTTTGATAATATCAATTGGTGCCGATGGCCGGAGTTGAACCGGCACAGCTTTCGCCACCACCCCCTCAAGACGGCGTGTCTACCAATTCCACCACATCGGCATAATTTTTCTATTCTTTATTCTTCTGTTCTTCTTCTATTGCTGCTGGCACTGACTCTGAATCTGCATTTTCATCAGCCGGAGCACTCATCACTGGCACTTCTGACTCAACATCAGATGTATCGACAGGAACAACATTTTCCACTGCGCCAGCAGGCTCTGTCGCAACACCTTCCATTAATGCTTTTGGCTTATCCGTGCCAGACTGCATTGAGGCTAACACCAAGCTAGTAACAAAAAAAGTCGTTGCCAATACTGCCGTCACTCTGGTTAAAAACGACCCAGAACCTTCCGCACCAAATACTGTCGAGGAAGCTCCACCGCCACCACCGCCAAATGCAGCTCCTGCCTCAGCACCTTTACCATGCTGAATCAATATGAAGCCAATCAGTACAATAGAAACTAGAACATGAATCGTCAGTATTACAGGAAACATAAATTACTCTTACTTAGCCGCTTTGCAAATTGCTAAAAATTCAGTTGCATCCAACGATGCACCGCCAATCAAGCCACCATCAATATCAGCTTGAGAAAACAATTCTGTTGCATTCCCAGATTTAACGCTACCACCATATAGCAGTTGCAAGCCATCTGCAATTCCTGCATCTAATGAGGCTATTTTACTTCGAATAAACGCATGTACTTCTTGCGCCTGCTCAGGAGAGGCTGTTTTACCAGTACCGATTGCCCAGACTGGCTCATAGGCAACCACAGAGTTCGCCAACGCTTGAATACCCGATTTATTAATAACCGCATCTAACTGACGACCAACCACTTCTTCAGTAATATTATTTTCGCGCTCTTCAAGCAATTCACCCACACATAAAATGGGTTTCAAACCTAACTCTTGCGCCTTGGCAAACTTATCCGCAACAGCTTCATCAGTTTCACCATAAATACTTCTACGCTCAGAGTGTCCTACCAAAACAATCTGACACCCAACATCTTTAATCATCTCACCAGACACTTCACCGGTAAATGCACCAGAATTTTGGTCGCATAAATTTTGAGCACCCGCTTGAATCTTTGTACCATCACACATGCCAACTACTTTTGGCACATAGATAAATGGTGGGCATACGACTACTTCTGCACTTTCTACAGAGTCAACACCAGCCTTGAGACCATCCATTAATTGTCGGATAGATTCAAGATTACCGTTCATTTTCCAGTTTCCAGCAACCATAGGTTTACGCATAGCCGTCTCCTTACTTTAATCTAGTGCGCGAGCATACCCCGCCCTACAACATAAATCAATGACAAGCCTTGTCCAATGAGGAATGAGTCTGAAGCGATGAGTTATTTCCAGTGAGAAGTGAGCCTAAAGAAATGGAGTGATAAGCGAAAAAACGTTCATGATTAAGGAATGAATACAATCATGAA
>JABHGC010000113.1 GCA_018672285.1 Methylococcales bacterium | reverse complement strand
TGGCCTCTGTAATGTGTTTGGTAGCTTATTACTTTACACCTGAGTCTTACTTTACTCTATAGGTGTTTTTATTTAGCTACGACCAGAGGTCATGCACTTATCATACGAATTCAGGGAAGTCATCGCTGAACTCATTTTCGCAGAGCCGAAAATGATAGGGCTCTCATTACACACGACAAATCTGAGTTTTTGTAAAGAGATTGTTAAACAAGTCAAATCGGTATTGCCTGAAACACTCATCGTTGTGGGCGGATATGATTGTATGCGACCAGATCAAGGGCGATATCTGTTTCCTGAGTATGACTATATGGTTGTGTTTGAAGCTGAGAACACACTTGGGTCTCTTGTTGAGCAGTTGGTGAAAGGTGAACGGCCAAAAAATATTCCTGGTATTCTTTCAAAATATGATAATGATGCTTTTCCATTTATTAGGGCGCCATTAGTTGATGATCTCGATAATATTGATTTCCCGACTTATGAATGGACAGATATTAACCTTTATCGTAATTGGAATGGGTATCAGCTTACACCGATTGTTTTAACGCGTGGGTGTCGCTGGTCAATTTGTACTTTTTGTGCAGAAAGATTTCCTTGGCGAATTCGTTCTGCTAGTAACTTAGTTGATGAAATAGAGTGGTTGGCGTCTAAAGGTTGCACGATATTTCACTTTAATGATAGTGACCTTTCAGGTGACCCTGCAGTGGTGAGAGAGGTGTGTGAAGAAATTATCCGGCGTGATTTGCAAGGGTTGTCCTTTGTTGGCCAGCTTCGGGTGCAAAAACGCTACTCTCAGGAATAATTTCACGTACTAAAAAAGGCCGGATTTGTTAATTTGAGATACGGCATTGATGGTTGGTCAAAAAACACACTGAAGCTGCATAAAAAGGGTTACACGCTAGAGATGATTGAGGAAGTGATTCGATATACTCACAATGCTGGGATCAATGTCTCAATTAATTTGGTGATTGGTATACCTTTTGAAACAGAAGCAGATATTGATGAAACAATTGAAAATATTCTTAAGAATAAAAAGTATTATCGTTTTATAGCCAATATAAATACCCTAATGATGTTTAACGGTAGTGTTTATTGGGATGAGCCTGATAAAAATGGCATTATTTTCAAATCTGATAGAGCCGAATTATATAAAAAATATCCTCGAGTGATTCCAACTTAGTATTGGTATAGTGAGGGGCCGTTTATTGATCAAAGTGTTAGAAAACAGAGATTACAAAGAATCATGGATGCAATATCAGAAGCCGGAATACCTATAGGTGACTTTGCCGTGACCCGTACTACTGAGCGACTGTCAGAGTAATGATTTTACAAACCTGCATTAATGTAAATACGTCCACAGATTGATTATTTGTATCAAGTCTTGGATGATGTGACGCCTCACCTAACATAAAAAGGAAAATAAAATGGGTTTCAATATTTTGGTTACCGGTGGTGCAGGGTACTTAGGCTCCACATTAGTGCCTGCATTACTGCAAGAGGGGCATAAGGTGACCGTGCTAGATAACTTTATGTTTGGCCAAAATAGTTTGGCGCATGTTTGTCACGACCCAAATTTTACCGTAATTAAAGGTGATATCCGTTGTAAGGATACGATGCAGCCACTAATGAAAGCGGCAGACATCATTATTCCTCTAGCAGCGTTGGTTGGTGCGCCACTGTGCAGTCAAGACCCTGTTGGGGCGACGACAACGAACCATGATGCCATAATGATGATGTTGGATTTGCTTAGCCCTAATCAGCGAGTATTGATGCCAACCACCAACAGTGCATATGGTACCGGAGATAAAGATAACTACTGTACAGAAACATCAGAATTAAGACCTATCTCACAATACGCGATAGAAAAGGTCGAAATCGAAAAACGCTTACTCGATCATGGTAATGCCATTAGCTTTCGCTTGGCGACTGTATTTGGCATGGCGCCAAGAATGCGTATGGATTTATTGGTGAATGATTTTACTTATCGTGCCGTGAATGACCGTTTTGTGGTGTTATTTGAAGGGCATTTTAAGCGTAACTACATTCACGTCAGAGATGTGACACGCGTCTTTTTGCATGGCATTGCGAACTATGACTCAATGCAGGGTGAGATTTTCAATGTGGGCCTTTCCGATGCGAATGTGTCGAAAAAAGAGTTATGTGAAGAAATTAAAAAACAATTGCCTGAATTTTTATTCTTAGAGGCTGATCTTGCAAAAGACCCCGATCAAAGAAACTACATTGTTTCTAATGATAAAATTGAAGCAACAGGTTATATGCCTCAATATTCACTCGCTTTAGGTATTGCTGATTTGCTGAAAGGCTACACCATGATTAAAAAATCAGGTTACAGCAACGTATAAATAGATTTACCCAAATTCAGTACCCGGAAATTTATCAGCAGTCGAAAAAAAATAGCTATAAATAGAAGGCAGGTTGTTGCTGTGTGTGGTTGTTCAGCCGCGCCTCAAATGAATTCTCTATTTTGGAAAAAGGGTCTGCGTCTGTTTGAGCGAAGCGAGTTCGCAGGCACTCCAAAATAGAGGGTTTATTTGAGGGAAAAGCGGGTGCCAACCCCACATAGCAACAACCTGCCGCATTCATAGTACATTAGATGTCAACCAGCATCGTCCCACTTTTTCGGCCCCATAAGATGGTTTCTTTGGCGTAGCACTTTTTATCACCCTGGTAATCTTTTTGATTTTTAAGTATCAGTGTTTGAGCTTGTTTTTCTAATTGAATTGGGTTGCTAGTAAAGCTGGTCGCAAAATAATCAGGAAAGTTATATTGAAACGGGTGTTCGCTATCATGCGTACCTTGGCTTAAGGGGATGCGTAACCGTTGGTATTCAATGACCTCTTTAAGCTCTTCTAAAGAATATTCAATTTCTCTTTGGTGCAAGAATCCTGTGACCAAGGTGTCTAGCTCACGGTAAAATTGAGGCAGGTTATTGGAAATCTGTAAAAAATGAATCTCTTCTTCATCCCAATAAATAGCACCAAAATCAGAGTCAATGTTACCTCGGCCTTTACCCTTAAGCATCTTCTCAATGGTAAAGTGCATTTTCTGAATTTCGATTTGAAGCATCAGGGCATTAGATTCAGGAAATTCTTGATTGCTGAGGTAGCAAAGAAAATCGGTGTAACGGATACCGAGCCTATTATGTAAATAATATAAAATAAAAAATCCCAGCTTTAAGCTGTGGAACATCATCGTGACCCAGCTAAAAATCACCGTTTTACGCCAGTCTTCTAATGATAGGCTGTTGGTGGTGATAATGATGTCTTCGTACTCAGGAATGATATGACTTGCCCGTTCAGAAGCGTGAATCTCATTCAGCTCGATACGTTGAGTAACAATGCCAAATTCTTTTTGATATTCAGGTTCTGCCAGTTCTGTGTTCGGGAAAATTTGGCATAAATAAAAGAAAATTTGGTTTTTAACACCGGCTTCAAGCATGTGTTCTATACCACTGATCCAGCTCTCAAGCGTCTCCCCTGGTAGCCCTATTATAAATTCAGAATAAACTGGGACGTTACCTTCATTAAACCGAATTTGTAAATTATTGTAGGTCGACAGCTTGATGTTCTGTCGTCGAATATTTTTTAATGTTTCGGGATCATCGCTTTGTCTTGCAAGCGTGATGCCTTTTTCTAATTTATTGTCGTGGAATAACATGGCGATGTTATAAATTTTGTCGTCTGTATTTTTGCCAAAACAGGTTCGGAATTTTTCAGGGTAGCCATACTTTTTCTTGGTGGCAACGAGCATCTTAGCGATGTCCATGTCGCGTTTGTGCATACCAAAATTAGAATCCGCATTAAAGACATATTGAATTTCATGTTGCGCGGACCACTCAATTTCAGCTTGAACGCGTTCTAAGCTATGAAAGCGGTATTTACGACTTAAACCCCCTTGACCCCAATAGCAAAAGGCACAAGGAAAAGGGCAGCCACGATTGGTCTCAACAATGATTTGAAAGTTCATTGTATCGTATTTTTTCATGACCTCATCATAGATACCTTCTAAATACGGTGAGGGAAAAACGTCCAAGTCTTTATACTGTGATTGTTCCGCTTCATTTCGAAAACAGAATTTTGTTCTCGGTTCGCGATAACACATACTTGGGATTTTACTAAAATCGGCGCTGTGGATATTTTGTAATAATATTTGGCTAAACGTATTTTCACCTTCACCTCGGACTGCAATATCAATAAAAGGAAATTGCTGCATGTAACTTTGCGGGTGGTGTGGCACTTGGGGGCCACCAAATATGATCAGGCAGTCTGGAAATTTTAATTTAACTTGTTTGGCAACAGCAAGGTTGAGCTGTTCATTCCACATTGAGACAGAAAATGCCGCGACACTAGGGTTGTCGTATTCTTCCATAATATTGTCAACACTACCCCTAAAAAATAGGAATGGCATGAACTCATAATGGGCATTAATGTCATCATGTGTTTGGGCAAATGCTTGCAATAATCCAGAATTAAGTGGTAGATAGGTCGTATTATCCATAATGATGTTATATTCATTAAAATAAATACGTTTTTTATCTGGCATGATGCCTTTTCCAAGCGGGAGATGTTGAGAAAACATAACAAAGGCCTGCCTTGAAAACAACTTCGCTAATGTTATGGGTAAATGGCTTTGTATTGTGATTGTATTCTAATATTCGGCAATGATGGCTGGGTTGTTTTGACTGGAGTTTGGTGAATGTCTGAAAAATCTTGGGGTGAACACTCCGGTAATATACTGGCTGAAAAAGAGGGTATTCATACCATCGACTGTGAACTCTGTGGGTTTGCTCATGTGGTGCCCCTACCTGATGAGGCTGAGAAGGCTGATTTTTATGAGAATGCCTTTTATGATTCAGAGAAAGAAGATTATATTGCCAAACACCAAGAGGATGAGGCGTGGTGGCGAGTTGAGCATAATGAAAAGCTGGATCAATTAGAGGCACTTCTCCCTGATACCGAGCAACCCAATCGTATTCTTGATATAGGCTCAGGCCCAGGTTTATTCTTAAAGGTTGCAAAAGAGCGTGGCTGGGATGCAGAAGGCATTGAGCCGGGGTTAAGCGCATGGCGTTATAGCACAGAAAATTTAGGGCTTACTGTGCATCGTGCTTATGTTGATGGCAGTAATGCACAGCGTTTTGGTCAGTTTGATGTGGTACACCTTAATAATGTATTGGAGCATGTTGTTCATGCAGGGGATTTTGTGTCACACATTCATCGTATGGTGAAATCGTCAGGGTTTGTGTCTATTTCGGTGCCTAATGATTTTAACCCGCTACAAGCCGTTGCTGCTAAGCAGCTAGAACATGAGCCTTGGTGGGTCGTGCCACTGCATCACATTAATTATTTTAACCGATCCTCATTGGAGGCATTATTACGACAACATGGGTTTGAAACCTGTTACACCACAGGGAGTTTTCCGCTGGAATTATTTTTGCTAATGGGGGTGGATTACATTAGTGATGGCGGCAAAGGTTCGGGGGTTCATCAACAACGAAAGCTGTTTGAACTTACCATGGAGAAACATGGCCAAACGGCATTAAAAAGAAAAATGTATGATGCATTGGCAAGCGTTGGTGTTGGCCGGTTGGTGACGGTGATTGCACAAAAAAAGGAATAGCATTTTCTCGCTAAAAAACATGGTGTTTATGCGCTATCTGTGGTTTAAAGAACGTATATAAATGATAACAATAATAAGGTTCTTTAGGTATGCGTCTTGATGGTTTGTATGAATATTTTAATATTGCTGTTGCGTTAGTGTGTGTGCAATAGCCTATGGCGGTTTATCCTAGTTTAAAAAATAAAGTGGTCATTGTTACCGGAGGCACGAAAGGTATTGGCCAAGCGATCAGTGATGCTTTGTTAGCAAATGATGCGTTGGTAGTCGCCACGTATGTGCATGATGAACACAATGCACAGGCTTTTCTTCAGGCTCGCACGTCACAAAAATTATTGGTTGTGCAGTCAGACGTTTCAAAGTCAACGATGCGTACGGAATTATTCTCCCAGATAAAGGTGCATTGGAATCAATCGGTTGATTGTCTGGTTAACAATGCTGGGATCTTGCAGCAAAAACCCTTCTATGACATTACCGAAAATGATTGGGATGAAACATTCGAGACCAATCTTAAAGGGGCTTTTTTTCTAGCCCAGTCATGTCTCCAGTCAACGCCTGTGAGTAGCATTGTTAATATTGCTTCTATTGGTGGTCAGATTGGCGGAGATAAAGCACCTCATTATGCGGCATCAAAGGCTGCAATGGTCAGTATGACAAGGTCTTTGTCTCGGCTAGGTTCAGCGCAGCAGTGTCGTGTGAATGCCGTGTCCCCTGGTTGGATTGAAACGCCTATTTTTGATGCGAAAAAATTGAGTGAGTTACAGCAAAAAGCAAAAGATGAAATTTTACTTGGTCGCTTAGGGCAGCCCGAAGAGGTTGCCGCAGCAGTGCTATTTTTACTGTCTGATGACGCGTCTTTTATCACAGGTCAATGTTTAAATATTAATGGTGGAATGTATTTTGGGTAATTCAGTCGTAGTGGATTTTGAGTGGGAGGCTGACTCGTTTCAGCAGAAAATTAACCGTTTATCTGTTGCTGAATTAGAGTCCGTTGCAGGCAGTATCCGGCAGTATCTGATTACACAGATTGCAACAACAGGTGGTCACATTGGGGCTAACTTAGGCACCATTGAGTTAACACTATCCATTCATCATACATTTGACCTAGAAAAGGATAAATTGTTATTTGATGTTGGCCATCAAGGTTATACCCATAAGCTATTAACGGGTCGGAAATCGCTTTTCCCCTCCCTTAATTCCGTCGATGGTATGTCTCGTTTTATTAACCCAGCTGAAAGCAAATACGATATTTTAGATGCCTCTCATGGTGGTACAGCGTTGTCTATTGGTATCGGCATGGCGTCAACGATGCCAGCCACAGGTGATGATGGCTTTATCGTTGTGATGTTAGGTGATGGTGCCTTTGTTGAGGGGATGTCTTTAGAAGCCCTGAACTATGGTAGTGCTCAGGCGGCACCATTGATTGTTGTTATAAATGATAATGGTATGTCTATTCCTAAAAATGTGGGTGCAGTGAATGCCATTTTAAGCTCTGAAAACAGTGCTAAAGCCTACTTTGAGGCGATGGGGTACCAATACCATTTTGTGGAAAATGGTCATGATATTGCGGCGGTTAATGAGGCATTGTCTTCGGCAAAACAAGTCACGACACAGGGTGTCGTTGTTGTTCATGTTAAAACTGAAAAGGGAAAGGGGCTAGACATTGCTCGTGATCACCCTTACAAGCTACATTTTTCTATGCCGTTTGACCCCGATAATGGTGCGAGCACGAACCCTGTTCCTCCCGGTAAATCATATTTGCAAGTCATTGACCGTTGTTTGCACCAGTTTATCGAGCAAGATAAATCAGTGTATGCCATCACACCTTCAACACCTTATGCATCGGGTTTAGAAGGTTTATTAAAGCAATTTCCTGAGAATGTGATTGATGTGGGTATGGCAGAACAACATGCTGCAGGTATGGCGGTTGGTTTATCCATGCAAGGCAAAAAAGTGTTCTTGTGTTACCAGTCTACCTTTATGCAGAGAGCCATGGATCAAATATTCCATGACATTTGTTTTACCAATGCACCAATCACTATTTTGGCGTCTCGTTCTGGTTTTGCAGGTTTTGATAGTGCCACTCATCATGCGATTTATGATTTATCTTATTTACGGGGCTTACCTAACTTAGATATTTTTTATGCTTCATCTAGTTATGAGTTAGAAGCGATATTGAAAAAGCGTGTGGAACACGCTGATAAACCGATGATCATTCTTCACCCTTATGAAATTTTGCGGGAAAGTGATGAGGGTTCTGCTGTTGAGTTAGATATTTCAAAAAGTGAAGTGTTATCTAGTGGCCAGGATGGGCTGATTTTAACCGTTGGTAACCGGATTGAAACAGCCGAGGCCTTGCAGGCCGAATTAAAGTCTATCGGGCAGGATGTTGGTGTGGTTAATGTTCGCTGGTTAAGCCCATTAGATGAGGTAACCTTATTGAGCGCGATGAGTGCTGCGGGGTTTGTTATTACCTTAGAAGAGAATGTTAAACCAGCAGGGTTTGGCGCAAGTATTGCCGAGTTGGTGGTGGATCATGAGTTGCCAGTGGCGTTAGTGAGGGTGGCCATTGAGCAAGACTATGTGAAAGCGGGTATGAAAGACGATTTAAGTGCGTTGTGTGGGTTAGATGTTGACTCCATTATGGCGAGGTTGAAAAGGCGAGGCATTCTTAATTGAGTAGAGCCATACTGATTTTAGGTGCCAGCTTAGATCAACTGTTTATGATTGAGTCCGCTCACGAAATGGGGCTGCAAACAGTGGTGATTGATGGTAATGCCAAGGCACCTGGCTTGGCAAAAGCGACCTGGTCTAAAGACATTGATTTTAGCCATATTGTGGAAGTGATTGCCTATGTTGACGAACTGATTGATGATGGCGTTAATTTGCAGGGTGTGGCGACAATGGGGAGTGATGTACCTCATCTTTTAGCCGCAATATCCTCCTATTATGGTTGGCCAGGGCCAAGCGTGAAAACGGCGGCAATTGCCACTGATAAATTTTTGATGAAAGAATGTTTTAGTGAGATGGGTATTGCCGTGCCTCATTATGCTGAAATAAAGCAACAAAATGAGATCAATACCTGTTGGCAGCAATGGGGCTGCAGTGCGGTTGTGATAAAGCCAGTGAGTGAGGCGGGTTCACGAGGCGTGAGAGTCATTCATGAGGTTGAGCAAATTGAACCGGCATATTTAGCGGCGAGATCTCAATCGAGAAATAATCGTGTCATTTTAGAGGAGTATATTGATGGCCCTCAAATCAGTACAGAAACGATTGTTTACCGCGATCAATATTTTCACCCAGGTTTTGCAGACCGGGTATATGAGTATCAAGGTAATTTTTTCCCTAATATTATGGAGAATGGAGGGTGGCAGCCAAGCCAGTTATCCTCTAAAAAGCGAGAGGCAATTTGCGAGTTAATTGAGCTGGCAGCACAGGCTATTGGTATACACGATGGTGTGATGAAAGGCGATTGTGTTTGGTCTGAAAAATATGACAAGCCCATGATTATTGAAGTGGCTGCACGTTTAAGTGGGGGCGATTTTTCAGCAAGTTTAGTGCCCCTCGCGCATGATGTAAACTATGTGAAAACAGTTTTGGCGCTATCATTAGGAGATGAACCTGATCTTAAGGCGCTTAAGCCAACAAGAGAGAAAGTGGCTGCCAACCGGTATTTTTTCTTGCCAGAAGGGACGTTGCAAGCCATTGAAGGGTTGGATGATGCCCTGTTGATCCCAAGTGTTAAAAAAATTGAGATTAATTATGCGTTAGGGGAACAAGTTGTACCATTAGAGCATCATGGCCAGAGGGTTGGTGTTTTTGTGGTGTGTGATGATGATGCACATGCTGTGCAAGCGGTTATTGATCATGTGTACCAAATACTAAAATTTACTGTGAATGGGAAAGTGCTTTCTGGTGACCCAAGATTCTATGGTGGTTAGCCCACGGTTTTCAATAAAAATAATAAAGGTGAGTGTATGTCAGAATTTAAAGTTGAAACTTGGTATCAAGGGTTATTAAAGCAATTTTCTATGTTTACACCACCTTCAACCATCTCTAGTTTATTGGGCAATGAGGTTGGTGCGAAAACATGGGCTAAATTATTGGCTTTTTCGAAACCGATGCCAGCGCACGATAAGCTCATTCATGGCATTCATTCTGAGCTAACTGATTTTGAGCGAAAATTCACTTATGGGTTCTTCTCAGAGGTTTGGTCTGGGCAAAAAAATGTGTTAGAAATTGGCTCCTTTCTTGGAAGTTCCAGCAGAGCAATGTGCCTCGGTATGTTGATGAATCAAAAGCGTGTGCCGGGTGTGAAGCTGTATACCTATGATAAATTTGATACCTATTACACCAATGATGAGCAGTTCAATTTTTTACAAGGCCAAGTGCCAGAGAGTGCGCTGAATACGTTTAGGGAAACGGGTTCTTTTAAAGAGTGTTTTGATTACTATCATTCAGGGCAAGAGTACTCTCATCTGTTAGAGGCTGATTATGGTGTTCTGCCAGGGAAGCCTGAAGATGTTGGTTCACTGCAAAATTGTTTTAAACTGGAAGAGGGTATTGAGTTTGATGCGGTTTTTGTAGATGGTGCTAAAAGTTGGTATGGCACTAAGTATTTTTTTCAAACAATTGCAGCGCATGTTAAACCAGGCGCATTTATCATTTTTCAAGATTACGGACATTATCCGTGTTTTTGGTTAAGTACCTTTGTTGCATTACTGAAGCATAATTTCCGTTTGGCAATGAATATTGATAACACCTATACCTTTGAATTAATTGCCCCACTTGATGCTGAAGAAATTGATGTGAATTTCCCTGATCACCCACGTGATTTGGCGCCCGATATTTATGAGCAAATTTATATTCAAGAAATGCGAGAGGCCAATGTGCGTTCAGATACATATGCTTTTTTGTCTCTATCACTTCAATATGCTGCTGCATTAGCTTATATTGGACAAATTGATGAAGCAAAAATGAAAATATTAAGGTTAGCAGCTCAACCTTACTTTGCCGATTATATGGGAATGATTCAGCAGGCGCTGAAAACACCGACTTACTCCCCTGATGGGGCTGTGCAAATTCCTTAAAAAATAGGGTTCATGTTTGATGGTCTTTAAAATAGCAAAGGTATGTGGTGTCCGTGATGAATCAAGAAGCCGATAATATTCAGCTTGAGCGTGCAGAAAATCTGCTTAAGCAAGAAAATTGGGCGCAAGCACACGCGGTGTATCTTCAGATCATGCAGGATGAAGGCGAGAGTGATCAGTTGCTGACGAAATTGGGTCAAACGTGTTTTCGTCAAAGCCAAGTAGAACCGGCAATTGATTATTTTACTCGAGCACTAGCGCTGAATAGTGAGGCAGTAGAAGCACACATGGGGTTGGTGTATTGTGCTTCAAGTATGGGTGATATCGCGCAGGCTGTAGAGCGCTGTAAACACGTGTTGGAATTCAAACCCGGCTATCAGCCTGCTCATGTTATGTGGGCTAGTTTGCTGCTACCTGGAGCGGGCTACACCGAGGTGCTTAAGCATTGTCATCAGAAATTAAAGCCTAAAAGTTATGTTGAAATTGGGGTTGAGTCTGGTAAATCTTTAACGTTAGCTAACCCGCCAACGCAATGTGTTGGCATTGACCCTAAGCCTCAGGTGGTGGAAACTATTTCAGCACCTCATAAAATTTTTGCATTAGAAAGTGATATCTTTTTTCAGCAGCATGATCTATTGGCAGAGTTAGGTTGTGACCATGTGGATATGGCATTTATTGATGGCATGCATCACTGTGAAAACGTGTTGCGCGACTTTATTAACATTGAAAAATTCAGTCAGCCAAATACGGTGGTATTGATTCATGATTGCGTCCCTTTAGATACGATTACCAGTACTCGTGAACGGAATACCAATTTTTGGAGTGGGGATATCTGGAAGGTGATTCCGTGCTTGAAAAAATTCAGGCCAGATCTAGGTGTGTTTACCATTCCTGCGGCACCAACAGGGTTGGGGTTGGTGGTCAAGCTCAATGCTAGCTCGACAGTGTTAGAAGAGAATATGGAAGAGGCACTGGCTTATCTCAGGCAGCTAGAGTTTGACTATTTGGATGAGGATAAATCCTCAAAAATGAGTGTGATTCGCAACGCTTGGCCCTCAATAGACCGTCTGCTACCTCGGTGAATGGTGCTCAACACCCAATTTGATCGCTTTTAGAATATCTTGCATGCTCCAACCTTGCTTCTGTGCGACTCGAAAATCGTGACCAGAGATAAGGTGTGGTTGACCAAGTGCTTTGTTAACCAGTTGATCTAAAGCATGTTGTTTGTTCTTGACTGCTGCGAGAGGCATACTGTTTTACCGCGTTTTTGTCTGAGCGTGTTATTTTAGTTGACCGACTGGTTAAAATCAACAGCAGGGCTCTTGCTCTGCCACTTTTCGGGGTTCGGCTTCAATTGTGCTAAGTTCTGTCGTTTCTTTTAAGCTTTGGATGCCAAGCTCCCCAAACTTACGAGCGCAGGGTAACACTTGTCGTTCTAGGGAACCAACCGCTTTATTATAAGCGTTTACCGATTGGCCCAAGGATTTCCCCATGCCTTCTAAATGCTCGGTGAAAGTGGTGAGTCGTTTGTGCATGTCCTCGCCTAAGGCTCTGATAACTTCAGCATTTTCAGCCAGTTTAAGTTGTTTCCAGCTGTAGTTGACTGAGCGCAAAATAGCCATAAAGCTGCATGGGGAGGCCAAGATAATACGTTGTTTCATGGCGTCCTCTAACAGGTTTCGGTCTTGGTCGAGCGCTGCACTTAAGAACTGTTCTCCAGGAATGAACAGCACCACAAAGTCAGGGGACTGGTCAAACTGTTGCCAGTACGCTTTTGAGGAGAGTTCTTTGATTCTGTCGCGGGTGTTTTTAGCGTGACGTTTGAGTTGGTTTTGTTGTTCGTCCTCTGTTTTTGCCTCAATAGCCGATAAGTAGCCATCTAATGGTGTTTTAGCATCGACGATTAATATTCGGTTTTGTGGCAACCTTACGATCATATCTGGGCGAATGGTTTTGCCGTCATGTTGATGGCTTTCTTGTTGGTAAAAGTCACAAAATTCAACCATGCCTGCAAGCTCGGCAACACGCTTTAAGGTCATCTCCCCCCATTCCCCGCGGACTTCAGGTCTTCTTAATGCTTTGACTAAATTACTGGTTTCATCTCTTAAAGCATGCTCTGAGTCGTTGAGTGTATCAAGTTGGTTTTGTAGGGCGCTAAATGACATTTTACGATCTGTTTCTAAGGTTTGAATTTGTTGCTGGGTTTTTTCTAGTGTCTCTTTGATCGGCTCGATTAAGTGGGCAAAAGACTGCTCTTTATGACTTAGCTGCGCCTCAGCGCGTTGGTGATGACGTCTTAAACTTTCTCGTGAAAGGCGTAGGAACATCTCACTATTTTGTTTTAATGCGTGGGTTGACAGTGCTGCAAAGCTGTCGATGAGTTGGTCTTGAGCATCTAAAACGGCCTCTTTTTGTTCTGCTGCATTTTCTTTGGCCATATCCATTCGCATGGAAAATATGGCATTTTCTTGTCTCAGTGCCATATTTTTTCGCAGCATAATTAAATAGATTAATAGGGCACCAAGGCTGAAACTGACGCCTGCAATGACGCTAGGGGGTAAGTTCGATAGTAAGGATAGATTGTTCATGTAGCCACTCCAGAATCTCAGCGGGATGATTTATAGTGTCATCCGCTTGCCATTTATCTATTTGGTCTTGTTCACTGATATAGCCATACTTGGCTATGAGCGTTTTCATACCGGCTCTTCGGCCGGCTTCTATGTCACGTTCGGCATCACCTACATATACGCACAAAGTAGGATCACCACCTGCAAGTTTGCAACCATGTAATAATGGGGCTGGGTGCGGTTTTTTCTCTGGTAACGTGTCACTACTAACAATACACCCACAACGCTCAGTAAGCGAGAGGGCTTCTAATAAAGGTTCGGTTAGCCAACCTGGTTTGTTCGTGACGATGCCCCAGGGGATGTTGTTTTGCTCTAAGGTCGATACCACGTCTTCCATGCCCGGAAAGGGGCGAGTGAGCTCTGCAATATTGTCTTCGTAAATTTTTAAAAAACGGACTTTAAGGCGTTCAAAGGGTTCATCTTCAGCGGTTATGTTAAAACCATTTTCAATGATGGCAATGCTGCCATTCGAGACGTGTGGTCGCATTAGTTTCTCTGCGATTTTATCGAGCCCTTCTTCCGCTCTGAGTTTATTTAACGCGCCAATCAGGTCGGGGGCGGTATCTAAAAAGGTGCCGTCTAAATCAAATAGTACGGTATAAACAGGTGTTGGCATGAAAGATTTTTCCAGAAAAATGATTTTAATTGTATCACTGTATTATGTGGGCGGATTGGATGCAATTTTAGTGGGCTTAGGTTTCGGTAGGCTGCAGCGATCACACACTGCTGTCACCCGCTTAATCCTGACAGTTTGGCCTTATTTTGGCGGGCTGCGAACTCGCTGCGCTCAAACAGGCGCAGCCCTTGTCCCAAAATAAGGCCAAACTGTCAGGCGCTGGTGAACAGCAGTGTGTGATCGCTGCAATCTACCTCTTACTATTTGCCAGTTTTGGATGTGTAGCCAGTATTTTCCAATAGTGGAATGAGTCTGAAGGATGCCTATATCAGCAGCAAATAAGCGTTACCTTAATAAGTGTGTGTGTTTGCGCAAATATTGGTCAATATGATTAACCGGTATCA
>JABHGC010000075.1 GCA_018672285.1 Methylococcales bacterium | reverse complement strand
TGGTCTTACCATGCTGTGATGGAGTCGATGAAACTGCGTTTTAGAAATGTAGAACTGCTCTCACAGTTGGCCACGAGTAACAGTGAACTTGCTGAAGCTAACCAAGCTTTATTAACCCAATCCAACCGAGACCATTTAACTCAAGTGGCCAATCGGCGTTATTTTGATGATTTTTTAGATCGAGAGTGGCGACGCGCCAATCGTGGCCAACATCTGATTGGTTTGTTGATGATTGATATTGATTTTTTTAAAGGTTACAACGATACCTATGGCCATCAAGCAGGGGATAAATGCTTGCAACAAGTTGTTGATGGCATTAGTCATGAAGTGTTTCGTCCTGGGGATTTAACGGCACGATATGGTGGAGAAGAGTTTGTCGTCATTTTACCAGAAACCCCAATTGCTGATGTGGCTAGAGTGGCAGAGAAAATACGCTTGCATATTGAGCAGCTAAAGATTCCACATTCGGCCTCAAAAGTGTCTGAGTTTGTAACCATTAGTATCGGCTGGAGGGTCTTCATACCCAGCGATTCGAATACCTTAGAGTCGCTGGTTGCAAACGCGGATGAGAACTTATACCAAGCCAAACAAACCGGGAGAAATCGAATTTATCCAGCGCAGGTGTGATCTGATATACTCAGCGCCAATATTGTTGCAGATGGGATAAAAAGATGACTGAACCGACCGAGAAACCTTGGACAGGCCGCTTTACAGAACCTACCGATGCCTTTGTGGAAGCCTTCACCGCATCCATTACGTTCGACCAGCGGATGGTGGCCTATGACATTGAAGGCTCTCGGGCACATGCAAAAATGCTCACCAAAGTGGGTGTGTTAACCGAGGACGAATTAAAAGCGATCCTCACCGGGTTAGATGAAGTCGAAGCGGATATTGACGCAGGCAAGATTCAGTGGTCGATCCGGTTAGAAGACGTGCACATGAATGTGGAGTCTCGATTAACCGATAAAATTGGTGATATTGGTAAGAAGCTACACACAGGGCGTTCACGAAACGACCAAGTAGCGACAGATATCCGTTTATATATGCGTGATGAAATTCAATTAATCATCACCGAAGTAAAGCGCTTACAAGCAGCATTAGTGGATTTGGCCGAACAATATTACGACACCATTTTGCCTGGTTTTACTCACTTGCAAGTCGCGCAACCCATTACCTTTGGTCACCACATGCTGGCTTGGTTTGAAATGCTCAAACGAGATGTGGCGAGATTAGAAGATACCTACAAACGAGTGAACCAATTACCATTGGGTGTGGCGGCATTGGCCGGTACAACCTACCCAATAGACCGTTTATATACGGCTGAATTATTAGGTTTTGAGGGGGTGTGTGAAAACTCATTGGATGCCGTGAGTGATCGTGACTTCGCCATTGAGTTTAATAGTTGTGCCAGCTTAATCATGATGCATTTATCGCGCTACTCTGAAGAGTTGATCTTATGGTCATCCGCCCAATTTAACTTTATTGAGTTATCGGATAGCTTCTGCACAGGCTCTAGCATTATGCCGCAGAAGAAAAACCCCGATGTACCTGAATTAGTCCGAGGTAAAACAGGACGGGTAGTGGGTAACTTAGTGAGCTTGTTAATGCTCATGAAAGGTCAACCCCTGGCTTACAACAAAGACAACCAAGAAGATAAAGAGCCGTTGTTTGATACCATCGATAATGTGCGTGGTAGCTTAAAAGTATTTGCAGATATGATGCCTGCAATTACGGTTAATAAAGCGGCAATGTATCAAGCAGCTCAGCAAGGTTACGCCACAGCAACTGATTTAGCCGACTACTTAGTCAATAAAGGCATGCCTTTTAGAGACGCCCATGAAGTGGTGGGTAAATCTGTGCGGTTCGCAATTGATGCCGGTAAAGACCTCTCTGAATTGCCATTGGCAGACCTCGCGCAATTCTCCGATATGATCACCGATGATGTGTTTGAGGTGTTAACACTAGAAGGCTCCGTTGCCGCACGTGATCATTTAGGGGGAACAGCACCCGCGCAAGTGAAACAGGCGGTTGCAAGGGCGCGTGAGTATATGGGGTCTTAATCGATGGATGAGTTTCAAGCTTTACAGCAGCGGTTGCTTGATTTTGCCAAGGTACGGGATTGGGAGCAGTTTCATTCCCCTAAAAACCTAGTCATGGCCATGAATGGCGAGTGTGGCGAGCTGATCTCACATTTTCAATGGCTGACTGAAGCGGAAAGTCACGATTTGTCGGCAGAGAAATTGGCAGAAGTCCGCTTTGAAATGGCCGATGTGCAAATCTACTTAATGCGTATGGCTGAGGTATTAGGGGTAGACCTGATGGCGGCTGCCAATGAGAAAACGGATATCAATGAAAATCGCTTTCCTGTTGATAAAGTTAAGGGTGCACAAAAGCGTGCGAAAGAGTACTAGATAACACGTTCAGTAATTAAAAACGGGTTAACCCTAATTTGTTTCAGTAATACAGTATTTTCCAATAGTGGAATGAGTCTGAAGGATGCCTATATCAGCAGCAAATAAGCGTTACCTTAATAAGTGTGTGTGTTTGCGCAAATATTGGTCAATATGATTAACCGGTATCA
>JABHGC010000076.1 GCA_018672285.1 Methylococcales bacterium | reverse complement strand
TAAAGTGTTTGAATATTTAGGTGCAAAAAGACCTGTTTTAATTTTAGGGCCAAGTGACAATGTTGCATCTGAGTTAGTTACATCAAGGCAGGCGGGTGTTGTGTTTGATTCAATGGGAACCCCTTTGGTCGAGCAGTTACGTCAGTGGGTGCTATTGAAGCAATCAGGTCAAGATTTACCGGCTTTGCCTGAGGGTGTGGGGGCGGGTTATACCCGGCAGGAACAGACCGAAATACTGTCTTCCTTTTTGGGGAAAGTTGTCAATAGTTAGGAGGGTTTTGTTGAATAAATACGGGTGTTTAGGTAACGATGAAAATATTAGTGATTGCAAGTTACCCTAACTCTATTCTGAACTTTAGGGGGCACTTATTACAGCGACTGATGATGCTAGGTCATGAGGTGACCGTTGCAGCACCCGGGTTGACAGGTGCATGGGCAGATGGCCTAGAAAAATTAGGCATTCACACCGTTGACTACAGGCTAGATCGAGCCAGTGTGAACCTGTTTTCAGACTGGGCAACACTGCGCTCTCTATACCAAATAGTCCGCCGGTTAAAGCCAGATATTGTTTTAGGCTATACAGTGAAGCCTGTTATCTATGGTACTTTTGCGGCGAGATTAGCAGGCGTTAAAAAATGCTATTCATTGATCACAGGGCTAGGTTATGCGTTTTCAGGTTCAGGTGTGAAAAGGCGGATTATTAGAACCCTACTCATGCTGTTATATAAAGTGGCACTGAGATTAAATCGCCGAGTTATTTTTCAAAATAAAGATGATCAAGCGCTATTTCATCAATTGAAATTAGTCAGCGCCAAAAAAACATCGGTTGTAAATGGTTCTGGTGTTGATTTGACACACTACGAAAAAATACCTTTGCCAGCACTGCCAATGCGATTTTTATTAGTGGCCAGGTTGCTCAAAGAAAAAGGTATTTTTGAGTATTTAGAAGCTGCTAAGCAGTTAAAAAAATCTCACCCAGAGGCTGTTTGTCAATTATTAGGGCCTGTGGACCCTAACCCGGGTGGGATTGGTTTAGAACAAGTACAGTCATGGCATGAGCAAGGCTGGTTGGAGTACCTTGGTGAAACCACGGATGTTAGGCCTTTTATTCAGCAGTGCCATGTGTTTGTTTTACCTTCATATCGTGAAGGCACGCCGCGTACAGTGCTTGAGGCGATGTCAATTGGGCGGCCGATTATTACCACGGATGTGCCCGGTTGTAGAGAAACCATTAATGCTAACAATGGTATTTTAATTCCAGCGCAAGACAGTCATGCTTTGTATGCTGCTATGCTGAAAATAATGGCAGATGAAGTGGGAATGAATGCACAGGCAAATGCCAGTCGTTTGTTTGTGGAAGAAAAATTTGACGTGCATCATATTAATGTATTGATGACTGAAGTCATACTCGAAGAAAAAATGGAGCAATGTGTCTAGTTTATTAATTTTAGGTGCAGGTGGGCATGGTAAAGTTGTTGCTGATGCCGCAGAGTTTAGCGAGCAGTGGGGAAATATTGCTTTTCTCGATGATAAATTTGAACGTGATACTAAGCATGCACAGTGGGATATCATTGGTAGAATGCAGGATTTAGCTCTGTATGCTGGTGAATATGACGGTATTGTTATTGCGATTGGTGATGCTAGTGCGCGCATGAAATGGATGTCGCAAGTTCATGCATTGGGCTTCTCTTTAGCAACCATTATCCACCCCAGGGCAGTGATTAGTACTAACGTGAATTTAGGTGAAGGCTCAGTGGTCATGGCTAATGCTGTGATCAATTACGGGGTTAAAATTGGGGCAGCCTGTATTATCAATACCGCTGCAACGGTAGATCATGAGTGTCAGCTGGCAGCGGGGGTGCACATTTGTCCGGGAACGCACCTTGCTGGCAATGTGAGTGTTGGTGAGTGTTCTTGGGTCGGCATAGGTGCCTCTGTGATTCAAGGGATTACAATTGGTCGCCATGTGATGGTAGGCGCAGGGGCTACTGTAATCAATAATATTAATGATGATTTGACGGTAATTGGTACACCTGCAAAACCAATCGAGATGTGAATAGATGAACAAAACAGCACCATGGCCATGTTTTACAGACACAGAGATCGCAGCAGTTACTGCTGTTTTGAAATCGGGTAAAGTGAATTATTGGACAGGGGAGCAGGGCCGCCTATTTGAGAAAGAGTTTGCACAGTATGTCGGCTGTGATCATGGCATTGCGGTGGCTAATGGTACAGTGGCGCTAGATTTGGCTTTGGTTGCCATAGGTGTTGGTGCTGGAGATGAGGTGATTGTCACCTCTCGTACCTTTATTGCCTCAATTAGTGCCATAGTGAATGCAGGTGCAACACCTGTGTTTGCAGATGTTGATTTAGACTCTCAGAATATAACGCCAATCACGATTAAACCTTTAATTACGGGTAAAACGCGGGCCATTATTTGTGTGCACCTCGCTGGTTGGCCTTGTGATATGCCTGACATTATGGCTTTGGCAGCAGAGTATAAACTTAAAGTGATTGAAGACTGTGCTCAAGCCCATGGTGCTAAAATTGGTGAGCAGTATCTCGGTAGTTTTGGGGATATAGCGGCGTTTTCATTTTGCCAAGACAAGATCATGTCCACCGGTGGTGAAGGTGGCATGGTGGTAACCAGTAATAAGCCATATTGGCAGGCAATGTGGGCGTATAAAGATCATGGAAAATCATGGCCTGCAGTTTATGAGCAAGAACACCCTCCAGGGTTTCGTTGGTTGCATGAGGGGTTTGGTACTAACTGGCGTTTGACCGAAATGCAGTCTGCAATCGGTCGTTATCAATTGACTCAATTAGAAGATTGGATCAATCGTCGGCAAATGCTCGCAGATCACATTTATCAAGTTTGCCGGCAATATGAATGGCTGCGTATCCCTGATATTCCCGCCACATTGAAACATGCACATTACAAAGCTTATGTTTTCATTATTCCTGAGCGGTTACCAAAAGGCATGACTCGAGAAAAACTGATGCTAGACTTAAATCAGTCGGGGGTTTTTTGTATGTCGGGATCTTGCTCTGAAGTGTATTTAGAAAAAGCTTTTGATCAATGCACATTTAAACCAGAAAAACGCCTTGAAAATGCAAAAATTTTAGGGGAAACCAGCTTGATGTTTCAGGTGCATCCAACCATTACTGATGCAGATATAGGTGCAATACAGGTGGTACTAAAAGAGGTTTTTGATCGTGTGGGAAATCCTTAAACAAGCCTCTAATAGGTCTATTTTTGTATTTGCTCTACTGCTCAGTGGGCTGATGAGTTTGTACCTGATTATGGGTGACGACACCATCAATACCGATGGCATTGTGCACTTGGGTGCGGCAAGAATGATTGCCGAGGGTGATTGGGCTGGTGCAGTATTAGCGATGGGATGGCCACCCGTCTACCAAGCAAGTATCGCCTACATACACCTGTGGACAGGACTGTCATTAGAAAATGCGGCGCATGCCTTTTCCTTAGTGACCTATTTAGTCTTAGTGGTGGCTTTTTTAGCGTGTTTGAGTGAGCTTACCGAGAATAAACGTATTTTGTGGTTGGGTGTGTTGGTGATTTTTATTAATGCTGACATTAATGGAACCCGTGCGGATGTCTATAAAGACTCTGCATACTGGGCTGGCTACTTGAGTGCGCTTTGGTTTATGTTGCGCTATGTCAAAACTCAGCAGTGGACTGCTGTGCTTGGTTGGTATTGTGCCATTGTTTTTGCCTCCTTTTACCGATTTGAAGGGATGGCGTTTGTCTTGATGCTCCCGTTGGTTTTATTTTGGTTACCGGGGGTAGAGTTTGGCGAGCGGGTGAAGTTGGTGCTCAAGATTTACACGCCAATTTTACTGGTCGTGGTCAGTGTTTTATTGCTGTTATCAATTGGGCGGATAAGCATCGAGCAAATTGGTCGATTTTCGTATCCAATAGAAATTATCAATGCCTTGTTTGATAAAAATTCTTTGTTTGGTCAAACGGTTGTCAAGGTGCGAGGTATGGTAGGCGTTGCTCACTACTCAGCGTATGTACTTGTTATTATCATGATTACCTTTATGGTGTTATTGAAGTTGTTTAAGTCTTTGGGGTTGGCATTTACATTACTCAGCTTACTGTGGGTTCGACACAGGCGGGGGATACCCTCTGCTCAACAATTAGTCATATTTGCCGCCATTAGCGTTAATATGGTGGTCTTAATGATGTATTCTGTTGGGTATTTTTTTCTACAGGCTCGGTATACCAGTGCGTTAGCACTGACCATCATGTTGGTGATTCCTTTTGCCCTAGATGATTTATTGCAACGCTGGCAGACGCAACGAACGCGATGGGTAAAAGCGACCGTATTTTTTGTCGGTATTTGGTTCGTCTATATGTCGGTTGATAGTTTAACCACTATGGGTGCGACCAAGCATTATATTCGCGAGGCAGGTCAGTGGATTGGCACGATTAAAACGGGTGATCAATCGATGTATGTGGACGATGAGGTCATTCTATATTACAGCGGCGCAAAAATGCATGCTCATGCAACTCTCTGGTGGCCAGATACAAAGCAAGGCCTTGAAGATGGCGTGGTTCAGAAAAACGATATTATTGCCCTTAGGGTTCGAAAGAAGCGTGCCGAACGCCTGCCTGTTATTAAGCAATATTTGGGAGAACCTGATCGAGTTTTTGAAAATGAGAATGCTGATCAAGTCTTAGTGTACATTAAAAAATAGCACGTCTTTAAGGTCTGTTGATCCAGGCATATCTTACGTTGAGTGAGTCACGGGTAAATTTAATTATGGTCAAAAGAGGGTTAGATTTAACGGTTGCTATCGTATTGTTACTGCTCGTGTTCCCTGTGTTACTTCTGGTTATTATTATATCCAAATATATTGCTGGACTGCCTGTTTTTTTTACTCAACAACGGCCTGGTTACCTGGGGCGTCCTTTTTATATTTATAAATTATGCACGATGACCAATGAGCATGATAGTACAGGTGAATTATTACCTGATGATCAGCGTTTGACCCGTTATGGGCAATTTTTACGGAAAACAAGCCTAGATGAACTGCCTCAGTTGTGGAATGTGATTAAAGGGGATATTAGTTTGGTAGGGCCTCGGCCGTTACTGATGGAATACCTGCCTTTATACAATAGCGAGCAAGCACGCAGGCATGAGGTTAAGCCTGGTGTGACAGGTTGGGCGCAGGTCAATGGCCGTAATGCCATTTCCTGGGAGCAAAAATTTGAGTATGATGTTTGGTATGTGGAGCATCAGTCCCTTTGGTTGGACTTTAAGATACTCTGGATGACACTTCTTAAAGTGGTTAAAGGTCAAGATGTACAGCAGCACGGGCACGTGACAATGGCACGCTTTAAAGGGTCTGAATGATGCTTTGGGTTACTGATTTAGCTGAAAAATGTGGTACGCTTAGCGAAATTATAAAAAGAGCAGTATGAATGCCCATTGACTCAACCGTCATCATTGCGACCTATAACCGTAAAGGCTTGCTTAAAAAAACATTGCTTGCACTCGCAAGGCAAACTTCAGACACGTTTGATGTGATTGTTGCAAGTGATGGTAGCTCTGATGGTTCTAAAGAAATGGTGTTGTCACTAAGGTCATCGTTGCCTTATTCTATTCAATGGATAGAGCAAGAAGATGATGGGTTTAGAAAAAGCTTAATTCTGAATAAAGCGGCTTTAATTGCGAAAGGCAAGCAGCTTGTATTCCTAGATGATGACTGTATTCCTTGTTTGAGTTTTGTCTCTGCACACCAGCAATATTTTCAAGCCAATGCATTGGTTTTCGCTAAATTTATTGGGGTTAGGCAAAAATACCGGTCTTTGTTTGAAGATTCTGTGATTGACTCGGGGGAGTTTGAACGAGTATTCAACTGGTTAGAGCGGCTTGATTTATGGTTCTGGCACATTAAATATCAGCGCTGGATTAAGCAAAATCATCCTGTTAGGCCAAAATTGAATGGCTGTAATTTTTCAGTGTGTAAAACTGCAATGCTTGCCGTGAATGGTTATGATCTTGATTTTACAGGGTGGGGTTTTGAAGATAATGACTTACGAAGGCGCTTATTAGCGCAAGGTGTTGTGCAAAAGGAAGCAGTATATACCGCTCGAGTTTATAACTTAGCAACTGATAAATTTAAAGATGAGACGGGTATTGCAAGTACCGTACAACACGTCGATGAAATGTTAAGAGATAATAATAAAGCAATGTCAAAAGATATTGGCAGACCACTTGCTTGTACTAATGGGTTAAATCAAATCAATGTTGCTGATATTGAGATAGTATAGTGCTGTTTAATTCCCACCTTTTTATTTTTTTATTTCTGCCGATTTGTCTACTTGGATTTTACCGTATTGCGCGCCATCAAACTGAGTGGGCACTAAGCTGGTTGGTGCTGTGCTCGTTATTTTTTTATGGCTGGGGGAATCCTGCCTATTTACTACTTATGCTGGCCTCTATTGTTGCTAATTTTTATATTGGTACAGCAATCTCTCGTGGTTTAAGCCTATCCCGAAAAAAAATCTATTTGCTGCTGGGTATTATATTAAATCTAGGTTTTTTAGCTTATTTCAAATATGCCAATTTCTTTGTGGACTCCCTAAATTATCTAGGTGCAGATTATCATTTAGAAACGATTGTCTTACCCCTGGCCATTTCTTTTTTCACCTTTCAGCAAATCGCGTATTTAGTGGATGCGTATCAAGACGATGCCAAAGAGTACCAATTTTTACACTACTGCTTATTTGTGACTTTTTTCCCACAATTGATTGCAGGCCCCATTGTCCATCATCGAGAAATGTTACCGCAGTTTTTGCAGGCTAAAATTTCAGTTAACTGGGACAATATTGCGATAGGTTTAGCCATATTTAGTTTGGGCCTATTTAAAAAAGTCATCTTAGCTGATGGTGTCGCAGAATATGCAACACCTGTTTTTAGCGCAGCTGAAACAGGTGTTGAAATAGGTATGATGGAGGCGTGGGGTGGTTCTCTTGCCTATACCTTACAGCTGTATTTTGACTTTTCAGGGTATTCTGATATGGCGATCGGGTTGGCTCGCCTCTTTGGCATTACCTTACCGATTAATTTTTTCTCTCCATATAAAGCACTCAACATTATTGAATTTTGGCGGCGGTGGCATATTACCTTGTCGCGGTTTTTACGAGACTACCTTTATTTCCCATTAGGAGGGAACCGTAAGGGTAAGTTTAATCGCTACCGAAATTTGATGCTGACCATGTTGTTAGGAGGGTTGTGGCACGGCGCAGGTTGGACCTATGTTTTATGGGGAGGCCTGCATGGTTTGTTTTTGATCATTAACCACGCTTGGCGTAGTCTTACTCAGCATTCACAAATACGTTTAGGCGTCATTGGTCGAGTATTGTCTTATTTACTGACCTTTTTGTGTGTGGTGGTGGCTTGGGTGTTCTTTAGAGCAGAAAGCCTAGACAGTGCTTTTAATATCTTAGGTGGCATGATTGGTCTAAACGGTGTTTATTTGGCGGTTGATACTGAGCTGTGGTTAGTCCATCTGTTTCAAGGGCTCGGTATTGAGGTACATTTGAATGAATTGTCCTCGACCTTCATTGATGAAAAATCGATGCGCTGGATTGGCTGGCTACTGGTGGTGGTTTGGTTTATGCCAAATACACTACAGCTGATGCAAAAATATCAACCTGCGATTAATTTAGAGCAATTTAGCCCAGAGCCTGGGACGTTGCAGATTACCTTAAATCAAAAATTTGCAGTGCTTTGTTCTCTTATATTTATTTACTGTGTGTTGAGTCTGACACGCGTCAGTGAATTTCTTTATTTTCAGTTTTAGGCATTGACATGGCAATTTTTCGGTACGTGAAAACATGGCTAGCATTAACGATGACATTATTAGTGTGCCTACCTACGCTTAATTTAGTGATGGACCCACTAGATGCTTATCGTGTTGTTTATATCGATGGATTTAATACTGTAAAATCAAAAATGAAACGATTTATTCGTTTGTCTAAAGCGGTACAAATACAAAGACGACAACCGGAAATAGTATTGATGGGGTCCTCGCGTTCTGAGTTTGGTTACCCCATGGATCGTCCTGAGTGGGCAGATAAATCTGTTTATAATTAT
>JABHGC010000077.1 GCA_018672285.1 Methylococcales bacterium | reverse complement strand
CCATCGACTGGGTGATGAAAAGCCAAGGCGTGAGCTTCAAACACGCGGTAGAAATCCTCAAACAAGACCCATCCTCTTTAGCTGCCAATCCCGTTAAAACCGTACCCAAGCTCGATAACCCCATTAGCGAGGACGTGGATATCGGGTGAGCCAATGCCTGCCGATGAAATAGCCGAAACCTTAAGTGTCGCAAGATCCAATGTGAGTAATAGCTTAAAAGAGCTGCAAAACTGGAACTTGATTCAAATCGTTCACGTGATGGGTAACAGAAAAGACCATTTCTCTACCTCAACAGACGTTTGGGAATTGTTCAAAACCGTGGTCCGAGAACGTAAAGAGCGTGAATTTGATCCGACCATTCATATTTTAAAAGCGTGTTTAGACAGCCCTGATTTCACTCAGGAATCGCAAGGCGCACAGCAGCGAATAGAAGAGACTTTAGCGTTGATGGAATCCCTCTCTGAGTGGGGTGAGGATATGCTAGAGCTAGATCATGAAAGTTTGCTTCGGTTAATGAAGATAGGCAATAAGGTCAAATTCTTATTTAAATATTTACCCTAGTCGTCATTTTTTTTGACGAGTTATTTCTGTTTTGACAGAAACAACTGAAAAAAAGGAATAAAATCATGAGCAATAACAATGGTATTTTAGTCTTTTACGATGATAGCTGCCGCCATTGCAGGCAAGAAATGATTCGCTTCAAGCAATATGATACTCAAGGATTATTAACGTTAGTGGACTGTTCCGATGACAGTTTTGATGAGTTTTTAGGTATCCCTCAACAAGAGATGATGACGCGTAACCATGTGTACACAGCGGAGGGGCAGTGGTTGAAGGGGGCTGATGCGGTGTATTTTTTGTTTGAATACACAGGCTTTAAGTCAATGGCAACATTATGGCGACAGCCTTGGATGAGGTCTGCATATCCTTGGCTTGCAAAAAACCGACACATTTTGGCTAAGTTGGGGATGGCAAAGATAATGAATTGGTTGATGTATTTCCCTGTGAGAAAGCTGGAAAAAAAACAGCAAGGTTGTCAGGGCGGCCAGTGTGATATTTCAGGTAAATAAGCATTTTTCGCCTAAAGGGGTTTAGCCTAAGGCGGTATGCTTTGCTTAAGACATTAATGTTTAAATTGTGTGATTAAGTGTGCGAGTTTGTTGGCGACACCAGTGAGGTGTTCATGGTCACTTTTAAGGCTTTCTGCATCAATCAGTGTGTTTTGTATCGTTTCAGTAATGGTTCTAACACTATCATTGACGGTTCGGCTTAAAGCCTCCTCTTCGTGAGATGAGGCTGTGATGTTGTCGGTCATGGTTTTTATGGAAGAGACGACGGTATCAATTTGGGTGAGTGCCTCTTCAAGTTCTGTCGCTTTACTCACATTGGTATCAGCACGGTCTTTACTAGAGATCATGGTGTTGACCGCATTTTGTGTGCCGGTTTGTAGCTTCGAAATCATGCTTTGAATTTCTTCAGTGGATTGCTGAGTTCGGCTTGCAAGTGTTCTCACTTCATCGGCAACAACAGCAAAGCCTCGACCTTGCTCTCCAGCACGGGCAGCTTCAATGGCGGCATTTAATGCGAGTAAATTGGTCTGGTTGGCAATGCCTTCAATAGACTCTACAACAACGCTAATATTGTTTGCATCTTCATTTAGCTGCAAAATGGCATCTGCTGCACCTTGGACTTCAGTTGCTAATGTTCGAATATCCGAGGAGGTCGCCTGTACAGCTTGTTTGCCTTGGTACACAATTTGCTCTGCCTCTGTTGCATGTTCTGCAACGGAAATAATGTGTTGATCTACATCTTTTATGGCACCCGCTAAAGAGTCCATTGAGCTGTTAACCGTATCAATTTCACTTTGTTGTTGTGCAACATTTTGATACAAATGGTCCGTTGAGGTTTTTGTGTGTTGTACGCTATGAATCATGCGTTGTGAGGCACTGTTAACCGTGCCTAAAATCGCTAGAATTTCAGTTTGCAACATTTCAATACTGAATCGAATTTGGCCAAAATTATGGTAGCGACCAACATTGATGTATTGGTTTATAGGACTGCAGGCAATTTTTTGTGTGTCTTTTAAAAGCTTAGGGAAGTGTCTAGAAAAATATCGGGTAGAGAAAATTGACAGCCCAAGGCCGATAAATGAGGCAAGAATGATCATCATCGTATTGGCGCCATAACTCGCAGCTGCAATAACGGGGATAGGGCTTGGCAGTAAACCGACGGTTAACCAGGATCTGACGCTGAGTGAAATAATGGGTCTATCGGGTAAGCCTTTACCCTCATTGATATACTGATAGGCTTTTGTCGCACGTTTAATTTGCATTGGGCGTGCTTTACGCCGAATGGACTCAAATCCACATAGCTTGCCATTTTTATAGTTTGGGTAAATAAACGAATCCACCCAGTAATGATTACCATCTTTACTTCGGTTTTTGATGACACCACGCCAAGGGTCCCCTTTTTTTATGGTGCTCCATAACTCCGCATAGAATGCAGGGGGCATATCAGGGTGCCGAATAATATTGTGATTATTGCCAATCAGTTCTTCTTTTGAAAACTGAGATACTTTGACAAAAGTATCGTTAACTGAAGTGATGGCACCTTTTAAATCGGTGGATGAAACCAGTTCATCGGTATCATTAAGCGTAATTTCAATATTGGTAATGGGTAGGTTCTGTTTCATAATTTTTTTGTAGACATTTTGGAAATGGGTTCGTTGCTGTCAGTATAGTGTATTGCGGTGATTTCTGTGGTGGATTTCCAAAATATTTGTAAGTATATGCGTACATTATCTTAGGCCTAGGCGGGTCATCTTTTTTAGTAAACCCACTCTAGAAATACCGAGCCTGGTGGCTGTGTGAGTATGGTTATGCTCGGTGGCCTCTAATGCAGAGATGATCAGTGTTTTCTCCAGTTTGCGTAATTGTTCATCGAGCGTTTGATGACCTTGCTCAGCAACCGCTGGCAGCGTTTGATCATCTTGCTTAGCCAGTTGAATATCTGCTAATTGGATTATTTCGCCAGAGTGGCAAAGTGAGGTTGCAAATTCAAGTACGTTGAATAGTTCTCGGACGTTACCAGGCCACGCCTGGTGCAGTAACCAATCAATGCTGGTTGTTTCAATTTGACTGTGCTGGGTGTTGACAAAGTGCTTGCTTAATACCGGGATATCTTCTGGTCGCTCACTTAAACTTGGGGTTTTGAGTTCGACGCCTTTGAGTCGGTAATACAGGTCTTCTCTAAATTGGCCGTCTTTGACCATGGCCAATAAATCTCGATGTGTTGCTGCAACCACACGCACGTCTGCGTGTAACTCCTCACTACTGCCAACGGGGTAGTAGGTGCCCTCTTGTAAAAAGCGCAGTAGCTTCACTTGCATGGTGGCGGGCATATCACCTACCTCATCAAAAAATAAAGTCCCCCCATTGGCAAGCGTGACTAGGCCTGCTCGATCTTTATGCGCGCCGGTGAAGGCGCCTTTTACATGGCCAAATAACTCAGACTCAATGAGCTCACTGGAAATGGCTGCGCCATGGACGGAGACAAATTGCTGAGGTTTTCTCGTGCTGAGTTGGTGTAAGGCTCTGGCGACAAGCTCCTTACCTGTCCCGCTAGGTCCTGTTATGAGTACTGAAATGGGCGCTGGTGCGATTCGGCTGATCAATGTTCGTAATTCATTAATGCTCTGAGGGATTAAGCGAATTGAGCCTTGGTGGGCATCGATAATACGCTTACTGATGGCAAGCCCTAGGCCAATACCTCCAGTTCGGCGTGTTGCAAACGGTTTGAATATCGAGTCTTGGAAAGCGTCAGGTATGCCGCTGCCATTGTCACTGATGTGTAATAGCTGATGTTCAGTCGTTGTGTGAGCGGTAATGTGTATTTTGCCGTCTGGGTGATTTTGCAGCGCATTTTCGGCATTTGAGAGTAAGTTCGTGAGCACTTGTTGTAGCCGGAAAGGGTCAATGTTCATTGAAAATTCAGGGCTAATGTCACACGTAATGTGGGTTGAATCTGATAATGTGGCTTTAATAATAGGCTGGATAAAGGCGAGCATGCCAACCTGTTGTGCTGTGATCACCAGCTCTCCAGTGTAATTGAGTAAATCTTTAATGAGGTGATCTGCTCTGGCGAGCTGGGTTTTAATGTCTTGCCTAGTGCTTTCGTTGCATTGTGTAGCTGCCATTGAAATAATATTCAGTGGGTTGCGTAGATCATGGGCGACAGCCGCTGACAGTAACCCCATTTCAGCAAGGTGTTGTTGTTCGATTTGGTCTTGTTGTTGCTTGATGAGTTCCAAGTTTTTATCTAGCTGCATAACACTCGACAGTAATACATTGGAAAATAAATCGCCAAGACGCTGTTCAGAGGGGGTTGCACCCTTCCAGCCTTTGCTATGGCAGACCCATTGTTGATTGTCTTGTTGCAGTACCAGTGCAGGGGCGCGATAAATGGGCGGTGAGTTATCACCTTGGTGGATGATGACATCTATATCTTGGCGCAATGTCGCTTTTAACATGGCTTTTGCTTGTGCTTGCATCGACTCGACGCTATTGGTTTTATCAAGTGCTAAGCGCCAGCTATTGAGTGTGCCAGTGTTGACCTTAAGCCCTGGGTACACCAACTGGTCTATGAGAGAGACGACGGGTTTTTGCATGAATAAAAAAAGCAGTATTAGGGTCAGGCTTAATACCCACATTTGTCCTAGAGGGACATCTGCGATCTCATTGAAACCAAGTTGCGCTAAGAATACCAATAATAACGTCACCGTGAGCAACACCAATAACATCGAGGCAAGCCAAACCATGGCGCGGTTGGCCCAGCGGTTCAGCTTCATGATCTCATAGCGTTGAATGCCATAAACCAACAGAAGGTTATAGAAGGGTAATATGAGTAATGGATAAGGTGTTAAGTTGATGTTAAGGGATGGCCATAAAAAAGCGATGGTGCAGAAAAAACCTAATCCACCACTGAATAAAACCGCCAGCACTTGGCGGCGTTTTTTAACATTGCCTTTTAACCAACCATGAAATAACACGATGTAGCCTAAGGTGCTGATGAGTGTGGCGAAACCTGAAACGACCCAGCCATGGGGGGTTAAGGTAAAGACTTGAAAATGTGTTAACCAAGTCATGGGTGTGGCCATTTTGAACCAAAAACCAAAAACAATCAGCACTGCCGAGAGGCCGTATAACGGGTAAAGCGCCGCTTGCACGAACATTTTATGCTCGTTGTAAACAAAACGGCTGGCAAAATGGAGGAAGAAAGCCGGGTTAAGAACCCCTAGTGGTAACAGCCATAAAGCCAAATTAACAATGGTTGGGGTGCCGTGCTGTATGGCTAAAATGGCACCACACCATAGGCTAACACCGGCGGAAAAATAGGCCAGTGGTTGCATGCCTTCTTGGCCACGAGCACGAAACCACAGCCATGCGGCAATGGCTGCACCGGTGATGACACTGAGGGTTAAGGCTATGTTGTAGAGTTCAAAAAAGATCATCTATTGTCTGCTGTTAACGCTGTTTACAGTCATTGTGCGTAAAAGTGTTAACCAACGCAAACAGCGCGCGGGGCTATGGTTTTTAATATCTTTAAAATCATGTAGTTACTTATTTGTTGGGTTGGCACGAATACTGGACTACTTAAGGTAACAAATATGATAAGGAGACAGTTATGACCCCCTCAATCAGCATAAATGCATTGCAATGGTTTTTGATTGTTCAAGCATTATTTGGTGCTTTTGATAGTTTCTGGAATCATGAATGGCAAGCTAAACTGCCGTATCAAGTCTCAGCAAGGTTAGAGCAAAGGTTACATGCGCTAAGAGAATTTATTTATGCGGTGCTGTTTATGGGGCTGGCGTGGTTTGTGTGGGGTGGGGTGTATGCGTGGGTGCTAGTGAGCTTTTTATTGTTAGAGTCGGTGATTACCGCTTGGGATTTTGTTGAAGAAGATCGGTCTCGCAAACTGTCGCCACAAGAGAGGGTGACCCATCTTATTTTGACATTGAATTTTGGGGCATTTATGGCTTTAGCATTGCCGCATTTTTTACAGTGGTCTGAGCGGCCGAGTGAATTAGTCTTACAAACAAGTAGCCTTGCGAGCATCATTATGACTTTTTTCTCTATCAGTGTGTTGGCTTTAGGGATTCGTAATTGGATGAGTGCTAACAAGCTTAATTTACAAGCAAAGGAAGGTTTATCATGAATATTTTAATCACAGGTGGGACAGGTTTTATCGGTCAGATTTTAAATCAGTACCTACAGCAGCATGGGCACCATACTTGGGTGTTAACGCGGGATAAGGTTAAAGCACAAAAAAGTTTGCCGGTAGCAACGCATATTATTGAGTCATTAACGCAGATACCCCAAACACAAGGGGTGGATGGTGTGATTAACTTGGCAGGTGAACCGCTGATGGGCAAACGTTGGAATCGTCAGAATAAGCAATTGTTTATTGATAGCCGTGTGAACATGACAAATGACATCATACACTTTATTCAACAGCGCAAAGTTAAACCTGAGGTGTTAATCAATGGGTCTGCCATTGGTTTTTATGGTTCAGAGCAAACTGGTGTATTAGATGAGACGAGTGGTTCTGGCGATGATTTCGCCGCAAGCTTATGCGAGCAATGGGAGGCTGCTGCGAATAAAGCCGTTAATTTAGGGGTTAGGGTGTGCTCCCTTCGCATAGGTATTACCTTGGGTGCTGATGGTGGCCCTTATAAAGAAATGGTGGCGCCTTTTAAGTTAGGTTTAGGGGCAACCTTTGGCAGTGGCCAGCAATGGATG
>JABHGC010000079.1 GCA_018672285.1 Methylococcales bacterium | reverse complement strand
TGCGTAATTGAGTGTCCGGTAAAGTGTTGACAGGTCAGTGTAGCTATTTTCGGGCGGTAAAATTAGCTCCATTATAATGGTTGGGCCACCGCTTACGATTAATAAAAATACATATAAACCCAAGTAAGGTACGCCAATTTTTTGTACAAATGATAATAGCAATATAGGGTTTACTGCCTGAGTGAAGCGTTGTTCTACAGATAGAACCATAACGGTGGCAGGTATCAAGAATAAAATTAAAAAATACCAAGCAATGCCTAGTGCGGGACTTATTTCTGATAGTTTAGCGGTAGGTATAAAAAGTAGTATAAGAATGAATATCTGCTTAAAAACAATTGCATAATCATTATCTTGAAATATATCTTTAAAAGTTGGAGCGGTAAGATTGCCATTCGAAACATTCTCTAAAGTAAGGTAAGCGTACTTTAAAAAAAGTGTTGGAATGACAATAAACACCAGTAATGTCCCAATAATGGGGATTTTGCTGGCAAGGTTGCCTAAGACAAGCATTGCAAAAATCACAGATATCGCCGTTACTGAAAATGGAATTTTAAAAAATAAGGCTGTTTTTTGCCAGAAGGGAGGGATCATTGCTTCTTGACCAAGGTCTTCTAGTGGCTCAAGGCAGGTAGCACACCTAGGTGGGCTTGAAGGAATATGGTCGTTTATGCAACTGCTGCATACACTCCTGTTACATTGGTATCAAAACCACCGAGCTGGTGTTTGTTGGTGGAATTTGCAAAAAACCAATTTAGACATCGTTGCACCCTGGTAAGTTAAATTAACTAAATTAAAAAATACATAAACAAATTATAATATAAAAAAGCATTTAATAATAGTTAGGATGACGATCGTTTAAGATATGTTGGGACGAAAGCAATTGATATAAATTGTATTTTGGCAGGTATTAAATGGTATGAGGTGCTTGGTAGACTTAGGTTAGTTTTTCTGAGTCGTCAGCGTATGATGCTTGAAGCTACAGTGATTATAGTGTCTGTTTTGAGTTTAAAGAAGATATGTGGGAGGGGAAATTTTAAGGAAAAATATACGAGGCGACATCAATACGTCTATTGATGCGCCTCGGATCCTAATGTACCAACAGCATTGATAACGTCATGATGCTGACTAACACAACACCCATCATCAAGCCAACTATATCGCCGTTACTCCCTACCTCGCTATCGAGTTGTTCTAATTTTACAAAGATGCCACCTTTGCTGATTAGCTTTTCTTTGGACTTCACTTTCATATAGTTACCTTTTAACAGGTTAAAACAAAAAGATTAAATTGCGCTATACGCTCCTTGGTTGTTTTATGTGCAAGGCTTGTCTGTTTCAAGCCGTTAAAGACATTTTACTAAATGCAGCGGTTAAGAAAAGCGGTAGGGTTGAATAGTGTGAAGGTCGTCACAGTTTATAGGTATATAAATAAAATTTATTTGCAAGAGTACCGTTATTAAATTCACCTAGGGTGGTCATGAATAATCTTAGCTTGCGAAAAACTGTAAATGTTTCTACGATGACGCCCAATTATAAAGATAAAAACTGCCACCCACTTCTATGCGTTTAGATAAGATTAAACTCTCTGGGTTCAAATCCTTTGTGGATCCCACCACCGTTCTGTTCCCTAGTGATCTAGTGGGCATTGTAGGCCCTAATGGCTGTGGTAAATCCAACACGATTGATGCAGTTCGTTGGGTGATGGGGGAGAGTTCGGCAAAAAATCTCCGTGGCGAGTCTATGACGGACGTTATTTTTAACGGCTCTAGCGCCAGGAAACCCGTTGGTCAGTGTTCTGTTGAGTTGATTTTTGATAACTCAGATGGCGGGGCGGGTGGTGAATATACGACCTTTAGCGAAATCTCTATACGCCGAGTGGTCACACGATACGCCATCTCAACGTACTATTTAAATGGCACGAAATGTCGCCGCCGGGATATTACTGATTTATTTGCCGGTACCGGTCTTGGCCCTCGCAGCTATGCCATCATAGAGCAAGGCATGATTTCCAGGCTGATTGAGTCTAAGCCTGAAGAGCTTCGAGTGTTTTTGGAAGAAGCGGCTGGTATTTCAAAATACAAAGATCGTCGTAAAGAAACCGCGACGCGAATGAGGCACACCACAGAAAATCTTGAGCGCTTAACCGATGTCAAAGATGAAGTGGAGAAACAACTTGCTCACCTCAAGCGGCAAGCAGCAACCGCTGAACGTTACCAAAACCTAAAAGAAGAAGAGCGGCAGGTAGAGCTTGAGCTAATGTCTTTGCGGTGGCGCAACCTAGATGAGGATGCAACCGCTAAACAGCGCCAGATTGAAGAACGTAACAACCGTTTAGAAGAAGGTATTATGCAGCAGCGCAAAGTTGAGGCAGATATTGACGCTTTTCGGGAAGAGCACATTGGTGTTACGGATCATTTTAATCAAGTACAGAGTCAATTTTACCAAGTGGGCGGTGAAATAACCCGGTTAGAGCAATCGGTCGGGCACATCAAAGAGCGCAAGCAGCAGTTGATGAATGACTTAGATGAGACAGCTCGTCAGCGCAATGAATTGGTGTTGCATCAAGAGCAAGACGTGGCGAAATGTCATGAACTCACCGAGCAATTAGCAGAGGATGAGCCCGAGCTTGAAATGATGGCTGAGCAAGAAGAGTCCTTCAATGATCAACTGCAAGAAGCGGAACACCAGCAGCAAGAATTACAGGGTAAGTGGGAAGAGTATAATGCCCAGTTGTCTGCACCAAGTGAGAAATCCCAGGTAGAGCGAACAAAAATCAACCATTTAGAGCAACATGTCGAGCAATTAAAGCAGCGCATCATGAAGGCGACTGATGAGCTGGAGCGGCTGGGTGATGGTCAGTTGGTGGTTGAAATTGAATCTCTTTCAGACCAGGCAAACCACTGGCAGATAAACTATGACAGTGAGTTGGAGCAAGTGACGGAGCTGAAGGACGAAGTCACTCAGTTGAGAGCCAAGCTCAAAGAAGATGGCGTGTTGTTGGATGAGAAAAAGTTGTCTTTGCAGCAGTTGCTGGGTAAAAAAGCCTCGTTAGAAGCGCTGCAG
Source organism: Methylococcales bacterium (assembly GCA_018672285.1). GTDB lineage: Bacteria > Pseudomonadota > Gammaproteobacteria > JABHGC01 > JABHGC01 > JABHGC01. The sequence goes on along the minus strand of JABHGC010000079.1, from coordinate 1,391 downwards.
CAAGCCGCGAAAAGTGACTCTGATGAATCAATGCAGTCATGGTTAGTCAGTCAGCAATTACATGACAGAGACAAGTTGGCGCAAGTTATCCAAGTTGAGGCGGGTTTTGAAGCGGCAGTTGAAACCGTGTTGGGTGATTACTTGGAAGCCATTTCTTGTGAGGCGCTAACGGAGTACCAGTCTGCGCTTGCAGAAATAGAGCAAGGCTCCGTTTTATTGTATGACCCTAAAAACACCCGCCCTACAGCCGGGCCAAATCGGCACCCGTTGTTACTAGATAAGGTGACTTGTCCATGGGATGTTGCCAGTTTGATGCGAGGTGTCTATTTGGCCGATGATTTGGCATTGGCATTTCATATTCAGGCTGACTTGAACAGTGATGAGTCTGTGATTACACCTGAAGGTGTTTGGTTGGGCGCGCAATGGGTTCGGGTGGCCAAAGCCGGCTCTGAGGTGACAGGTGTCATTGCGCGAGAACAAGCGCTGCGAGATATGGTGGGGCAAGAAGCGGGTTTGAGTGACGCTGTGACTGCACTAATTGATGAGCAGGAAGCCATTAATGATGTTGTGCTAGATAAAGAGCTGGAACGCGATGACCACCAAGACATGGCTAACCAGGCTCAAAAAAACCTCTCAGAGTTTCAAACAAAGCTCAGTTCAAAACAAACTCGGTTAGAGCATATTTACCAGCGCCGTGATGAGCTGGCAGAAGAAATCGCCGAAATCGAAGAGCAGGTTGCCGAAGAGAATGAGCAAATTTTAGTGGCAAGAGAGGTGTTACATGAATCTCTGCTACAGATGGAAGATTTGTCGGCAGAGCGAGAAACGTTGCTTCAGACGCGTGAGCAATGCAAAGAATCGGTGGCTGAATTTAAAGCGCAAGCTCGGCATGTGCATGAGCAAAAGCAAGCAGTGGCTTTAAAAGTGGAGTCCATGAAGGCGCAGTTTAGCTCCACACGAGATAATTTAAATCGGCTTAAAGACCAGGTTGAAGGGGTTATTGAGCGCAGAGAAATGCTCTCTGAGCAACTGGAGGAGGCAGCCACACCACAAATAGAATTAGCAGAGCAACTAGAAGAGCAGTTGGAGCAAAAGGTGGTCTTGGAAGAGACGCTCAATGATGCTCGAGCTGCGGTTGACCAAGTTGATCAAACCATTCGAGGATTAGAAAAAGGGCGTCACCAAAGCGAGCAGTCAGTGCTTGAATTGCGTACCAAGATGGATGAGGTGCGCTTAGCTTATGAAGGGGTGGTTGTGCGTAGGCAGACCATTCAAGAGGCAATGGCAGAAACCTTTGCTGAGGTAGATGGTATTCTCAATGAGTTAGCAGAAGATGCCGATGAAGGGGTTTGGAAGCGACGACTGGATGAGTAAGGGTAAAATACAGCGTT
>JABHGC010000080.1 GCA_018672285.1 Methylococcales bacterium | reverse complement strand
GTTCTCATGCCGATGTTATGCTCCGGCCACTGTTGCCAGGTGCTTAGCTCACTAGCCGTGGTTGCTCCACTGCTCCATGCCCCCATCGGTCGCCATTGTCCTGTTGTGTAGTCACCCGGTAACTTACCCGGCGCGCTCAGTCTTGCAATCACGGGCGCTATTGGTATTAACTCGCGTCCTAGGCCTCGGTCTATAAACTCTTGGTAATTAGTTGTCACCCCTTCTGCGGGGGTTGCAGCTATTTGTGGTATAATTTCAGTGTTGGTAATTTTTTGAGGGGGTGCATTCCAGTTATTCATGCGACCCTCTCTCTTTTACTTCTCGGTGGGCAATCATGAACAGTCTGGTTACCATTCTCCAGTCAGCGTGTACCACCTTCTCTGTGCAGTACCCATTAGATGCCCAGTCCTTCCGGTAAAACCCGCTGCTGAGTGATTCACTATAGGCGTTTGCTATTTGCTCAGGGACTTTTAGCACGTGCTCCTTCTTTTTAGTTGCCGCATTAGATTCGGCATTCTTTAGGATGTCTATCAGCTGATCTATCATTTCATTGAAAATAACCTTATATAGCTTCATTTTACTGCCTCACTTCGCTTATTGTGGAGTTTGTTTACCAATGCGCGAATTCCATCTTCAGCAGTTCCTGATAGCTTTGCATTCTGTATTTCATCGAGTTCATGCTTTGGCCATGCAGAACCACGGGCGGAAATTTTAACGGGTTTTGTGAACAGTCCATCTTGGATTGCTCTGTATAACGAACTTCTAGGCAGTCCTGAGTAAGCTGATACTTCGGTTGTTCTGTAGTATTGAATTGTCATCTGTCGTTCCCAAGGTTTATTAAGAAGACCCATTATGGGCTACACAGAAAACTCAGGAGAGAGGAGAGTTATTTTTAACGTGGTTTAATTTAGGTGCGTACGCAGCAGGAGGGTGATTAACTCTCGGAAGGAAAGTACAATGGTGAGCTAGTTTTCATTGATTTCTGTATTTTTCTCACGAAATCTTTGAGTGGAACTATCTCATCGTTGATTTCTAGAATTGATACCATGAGATGTGCAATATCTGTGGCTCGGCTAGAATCACTAATTGGAAGTAATAGTCTAGAAAGTCGGTTGGCTGCAATGTGTTTAGCGGATTTAGTGGCAATATTCTGTATTCTCTGGATGGTTATTTTCCTGTCAGGGCTCTCTATTTTTTTAAGCAGGTTTATTGCAATACTGCCTATGCTGTTATCGTTTCGCTCTGTTATGTAACTGGCAATATTTTCTTTGTGGAATGGGTGAAGTGCAGCAATGCATTGATGGATTAATTCCGTAGTATGATCTGAGTTCAATGGGTTGGTAAGCGATCTGCGTAATACAGATTTTATATCGTTATCATCGTCGAATAATATTTTCACATACATATCATCCCAACATAGATTTAAATGTTTTGTTGACTCAGATAACAGCTCCGATATCGGATGCTCTGTTAAGTGTGTTAAGCCTTCAAGGCTTGACCTCAGTTTTCTTTTATCCGTAGGGCTGGGGGCTTTGAGCTCTTGATCACGAAGCTCTTTGGCATAGTCAACATCATTGGCGACATTTAGTATTCCAACGAAAATTTTATATGGTAGGTCTGGGTCGGTGCCAATAATCCACATTTTTTTGTGCTTATCATGCAATAGGTTGGTCATTATTATTTTTAGTTTGTTATCGAGGATATGCTTCCATGTGTAACGAACGTGTTTTCCTGTGTCAGAGAAATACTTGAAGAGCCCTCTAGGGTAAGCGCCTTCGTAAAAGACTGAATATACATCCATAGGAATGTATTCTGGTATGTCTCGATTTATCCATTCACTGTAATTAGTCATGTTATTGCTCTTTGAAATTAGCCGGAAAAATTATTCACACCCCCATGACCACCCTGACGCTACTGAGGCATTCGGGATGGTACCCCCCCATACATTAAGTACGCGCTGCAACAAGAGTTGTCACGTTTGCAGGGAGGTCTATTGATGTAGCGTACAGTGACCATGCTTCCATCAATGTTCGTCGCTTTTCTAGTAAGTCTCCACGCTGGTACGCAGCCTCGACCTTGTTCCTATTAGCGTGAGCCAGTGCCGCCTCTGCTATCTCGCTAGGGAACATTGTTTGTTCTGCACACCAGTCTCGGAAGGTGGATCTAAACCCATGCACGGTGTACTGGCCATAGCCTAGCTTCCTCAATGCTACGAGCATGGCCATGTTAGATAGAGGTTTGTTCTTCTTCATGCCAGGGAATACAAACTGATTGATCTTAGGTATTGATTGAATCAGGGTGACCATCTGCTCAGTAAGAGGGATGCGGTGCTCTCGTCCTGCTTTCATGCGTTCTTCTGGTATCGTCCATAAGTGATCCTCAAGGTCAATTTCAGACCATTGGGCATTGAGAGTTTCACTGGTTCTGGTTCCACATAGTATTGTGAGGAATAGCGCTTTGGCTGAAAGACTCTCCCTTGTGGATGTGAGTAGTTGAATGAATTTGGGTAACTCTTGATAAGGCATTGCGGGATGGTGGACTACTTTGGCTATCTTCTCTGGCTTTGGAAGTAGGTGGTCTAAATGTCCTCGCCATGCGGCAGGGTTTTCGCCTGATCGGTGTTTATTTGCCTTTGCCCAATTGAGGATGTTCTCAATCCGATTGCGTACACGTTTTGCAGTTTCGGTTTTAGTTAGCCAGATTGGTTTCAGTATGAGCTTTAAATCGTCTGTATTAACTTGATCTACGGGTTTGTTACCAATAATAGGTGAGGCGTAATCCCTCAAAGTGTTTGTCCATTGGGTGGCGTGTTTAGCGTTTGACCACTCAGGTCTTTTAGATTCTATGTATAACTTTGAGCACATATCAAAAGTAGGGGTTTCATGCTTCTCTAATGACACTGCTTTGCGTTGATTGATTGGATCAGTGCCGCTGGCTATTAATTTTCGTGCTTCATGTCTGAAGTCTCTGGCATCGACAAGGGATACCTCAGGGAAGCTACCTAATCCCATCTCTCTGCGTTTTTTGTCGATTGTGTACCTAAGAACCCAGCGTTTTGATCCACTAGGTGACACGACAATGCGTAGGCCACCACCATCTTCATGACTGCCTTGTTTTGCAGTTTCTACCTTTCGAGCAGTTAGTTTGCCGTTAGGCATAAAGTATCCCCCAATCTATCCCCCAATTACTGTTGGATTGTATTAAACGCTATGAGACTGTATGGTACAGATATATTATGTATTTGGCTATATGCAGTGGTGTTAGCGGGATATTATGATTTGTTTTGGGATATTAAAATGGCTGCCTCCCGCTCCGCCATTCATTATGTTCTAAGGGTTTTCAACCCAATCTCAAAATTTCCAAAATCCCGCTCTATAGCGACCTTTCAGCGTTTCTAACCGCACCTAGCACCCTCTCTATCTGACCAATAAATAGTCATTTTCCTCTCCAAATAGCGGATATTCTCTGTGCCCTAAAAAGTTAACAGCACTGTCGCCCAGACGGTGCGGTTGTGTAAGCTGTTGAATCTTCCTGTGAAATTCGATTTTTAAAACCGCACTTTGAAAACTCCGAATGGTGTGCAATAGGCGATAAAAAACCCTGTTTTGACGGTTCAGTGAACCTCGGAGAGCGGTTTTAGGTGAAATATCGGTAGGCAGTAGCTTGGTAAAGAAAACTATCTATAGAGGTGTAAATGAATATTCTGCTCTCATGTACCAATGCAATGAATAAGTGGTTGAGCTTAGACCTTGCAAGAATACCTAGCCTAGATGGAAAGCGTATTGGTATACAGCCCATAAAAACTGATGGTGAGACTATGTCGTGGCAGTGTCATGTTATTTCAAATGTGGGCACAAGAGGGCCGTATACGGTTATTGCTGTTGAAGAAAGAAGTCGGTACGCCATAATACTTCCTTTTGAAATGGTGCCAACAAAAGAGACTTTTCAGAGTATTTTTTGGAAGGAGTGGAATGAGCAAATGATTCACCTTATGTTGGAAAGTGAGGCAATTTCAGAGCATGAGGCGAGCTCAGTTGTTAAGCAGATGCTCAATACACCGGCTGAGTTTATTTGGTATAAAAATACTGACTTAAGTGTGAATGGTCATGTTAGTGATACTGAGCAGTGGGTGCGTCAAAATTTAAATGAGTATGGGCTGGCTCAGTATGACCAGGAGGAAGCTTTTGCTCTGGGCTTGTATATCAACAAGCAAAAAAAGAAAAAGTCTTCGCTGAAGGGTAAGTTTTTTCCTGTTTCAAAAATGCTTGATGATGCTTTGTTTCATTTTGCAAAAGGGTTGGCTGACTGTCCGTATCCAACTGCGCTGGATGGTAACTTTCCAAACCCATATTTTGATGAGCGGAAAATCAAACAAAGCACAAAAAGTAATGTTGTTCAGCTATCTGATTATCGTGAAAATCAATCTAACACCTGAACGCTAAGGTCATGGGCTAACGCCGCAGTGGCTGTACCTGGTATTTGTTTGGTGTGGTGCAGTTGTGTGACAGTTCTTGATTCAAGTATAATACGATCACTTTATGTTTGAATTGGTGAGTTCAAACATAGAG
>JABHGC010000081.1 GCA_018672285.1 Methylococcales bacterium | reverse complement strand
TTGTAAAACCGTTTAAGCATGATGAGCTGTTTGAAAAAATACGAGTAATATTTGATTTAGAATATATTTATGAAGCAGATTCAGTTTTTGTAAGTCAGGCTGAACAAACCTTATTTTTATCAAGTGACGCACGTTCCAATATTATTGAGTCATTAAGTTGTGGTGATTGGGATGCACTAGAGGCCCTTATTGGAGAGCAACGAGACAAACACCCAATATTAATGGAACAGTTGCAACAGACAATGCAGTCATTTAATGCAGATGCTGCAGTTGCATTACTGAAAGAAAATTCAGCATGCTAAGTTAAAATATTCACGCCATGCAAAGAAAGAGGCTGTCAATTAAGCGTTGATGATGTATAAAAAGCGAATACAGATAGTCTCCGCTTTTTATATTATTTTAAACAGGGCTTCTCGCATTCAAAAATGCTTGCTCTGATATTTTGTGATAATTCATGACCTGTGAACGGAACCCCATAAACGAGTCGAAAATTTTCTTCGCATTTGGGTCACGGTTACTCACGTCAGCAGCAGCTTCCATAGACAAACTTAAGAATTGTTTCAATACGTCATTAGGGAATGGTCGCAAATCTACTTTATGTACATTAACGAGTGTATCTAGCGCCTGATTATTTTTAGCGGTAAATTCAGCTAACATATCTTGGTTTACAATTTTGCAGGCAGACTCGACAATTACTTGTAAATCTTCTGGTAATGCTTTGAGGGCTTTTTCATTCACAATGCATTCTAAAACAGAACCTGGCTCGTGCCACCCTGGGTAGTAATAATGTTTGGCTATTTTATAGAAACCGAAGGCCAAATCATTGTAAGGGCCAACCCATTCTGTGGCATCTATCGCGCCTGATTGCAGTGAGGTAAATAACTCGCCCCCTGGTAAATTGACAGGTGTGCCACCCAATTTTTTCAGGACTTCGGCACCTAAACCGGGGATTCGCATTTTCAAGCCATTAAGATCTGCAACAGTATTGATTTCTTTATTAAACCAACCGCCCATTTGCACTCCCATGTTTCCCGCAGGAAAGGGCACAATACCAAATGGTTTATACAGTTCGGTCCATAATTTCAGGCCGTCACCATAATAAAGCCAAGCATTCATTTCTTGTGCGGTCATTCCGAAAGGCACGGAGGTGAAAAATTGTGCAGCTTCACTTTTGCCTTTCCAGTAATAAGCGGCGCCATGGCCTAATTCAGTGGTGCCTTGTGCGACAGCATCAAAGACGCCAAATGCAGGGACTAAGTCTTTGGCACCATACACTTTGACTTGTAGCCTACCACCACTCATTTCGCCGATGAGCCTAGCAAGATTATTGGCACCCGTGCCAAGGCCTGGAAAATCTTTTGGCCAGGTGGTGACCATCTTCCATTTAATGACTTTTTTGGGCTTAGCAGTGGTACTGCTATTGTCTGCAGTTTGTTCGTTACAACCTGCCAACAGTGCGCTACCCGCTAATACGCCGGTGACAAAATCTCTACGTTTCATGACATTCCTTTGGCTGGACTGTGATTACTCTAAAGGGGTTAATTTAGCATATTCCATATTTAACAGCTTATTGCCCACGTCATTAAAATTAATTTCGACTTTTGGGTGAACCCCTTGCATATCAATATTAAGCACGACGCCTTCACCAAACTTACTGTGTGCCACATGCTGGCCTAAATAAAAGGGCATGCCCTCCATATCAGGTTCGTCAAATAATGAGGTCGGTTCTGATATGGGGGCAGCTTTAGGTTTTGCAGGTAATGACACATCAGTGATGAGTTCTTCGGGCATTTCTTCAATAAATTGTGATCGCATGCTGTATTTCGCTTCACCAAACATACGTCTGACGTGAGCATGGGTTAAAAATAATTGCTGCATGGCTCTGGTGATACCCACATAACACAGCCGCCGTTCTTCTTCTAATTGGTCTGGATCATCCATTGAGCGGCTATGTGGGAACAAGCCTTCTTCCATACCCGTGAGGAAAACAACGGGAAATTCGAGACCCTTGGCAGAATGTAAGGTCATCAGTTGCACACAGTTGCGGTCAGCTGTTTCATCATCTTCTTCGCTGCTTTCGAGCGCGGTATAGGCTAGAAAAGTGCTGAGTGGGTCTTCACCGTCTAGTTCACTTGAGACTTGTGCGGCAGCGTTACCTAATTCGATTAAATTTTCACGTCGAGTAGCAGCTGATTCAGGTGCCTCTTTTTCGTATAAAGTGTGTAACTCAACTGTTTCAACAACATTAGTGACCATATCTTCCAGACTTAGCGTGGTCGATTGTTGTTGTAATGATTCGATGAGTTGGGTGAATTTTATCAGTACATATGCGGTTCTTGCTGTGAGTTCAGTGCCTTTAGTCAGTGTCTCTATGGCCTGCCAAAGTGTGATGCCTTCAGCATTTGCTCGTGCTTGTACGCTGGTAATACACTTAGCACCAATGCCTCGTGTGGGGCGGTTGATGATGCGAGTCAGCGCTGCATCGTCGTGTGGGTTGGCGATTAGGCGTAGGTAAGCCAAAGCATCTTTGATTTCTTTACGGTCAAAAAAGCGCAATCCGCCATACACTTTATAATCAATGTTTGAGCGCATGAGTTGCTCTTCAAACAATCGGGACTGGGCATTGGAGCGATATAAAATGGCGACATTGTCATGGCGAACGCCATCTCTGGCCAAGCGATTGATTTGTTTTATGACGTATTCCGCTTCATCAATTTCATTGAAAGCGCCGTATAATGTGATGCGGTCACCCTCACCGCTATCTGTCCATAATTTTTTACCTAAGCGTTGTGCATTGTTTTCAATGAGGGCATTGGCTGCGTTTAAAATATTACTGGTCGAGCGGTAATTTTGCTCTAGTTTGACCATTTGCGCGTTGGGAAACTCATTGGAAAAATTGCGGATATTCTCCACCTCAGCCCCTCGCCAACCATAAATAGATTGGTCATCATCACCCACGGCAAAAATGCCTTTGTGCTGACTTGAAAGGAGTTGCAACCAGGCATACTGTATTTTATTGGTATCCTGAAACTCATCGACCAAAATATGCTTAAAGCGTTGTTGGTAGTGTTCAAGAATGGTTGGGTTTTCCAATAGGACTTCATGGGCTTTAAGCAATAATTCAGAAAAATCGACGACGCCTGCACGTTGGCAGGTTTCTTCATATTGTTGATAGACCGTGTGCATTTTTTGGAGCTGGTAATCCCCTTCAGGATTAACATGGCGGGCACGTAACCCTCGTTCTTTATGGTCGCTGATCATCCATTGGAACTGTTTTGGCGGCCATTTTTTAGGGTCTAACTCTAAGTCTTTACAGATACGTTTGATCATTTGTAGTTGATCGGCACTGTCTAAAATTTGGAAGGTTTGAGGTAATTTAGCTTGTTGATAATGAGCGCGCAGTAATCGATTGGCTAAGCCATGAAAAGTGCCTACCCACATGCCTGCAATTGAAAAGGGTAATAATGATTCAATGCGGACGCGCATTTCTTTGGCTGCTTTATTGGTAAATGTCACGGCCAAAATGTCATGAGGAGCAACTTGCTGCTGCTGAATTAACCAAGCAATACGATGAACCAACACTCGCGTTTTACCACTGCCAGCACCTGCTAAAATTAAGACCGGCCCATTATTTGCGGTAACGGCATCCGCCTGTTCTGGATTTAGAGAGGTGAGTATATCAGTGTTTTGGTTCATCAAACGCTCCTTCGTTGCGGCTATTATCGCATTGTTTTTTCACAATAAACCACCTTATCTAAGGTATTACTAAAATCCTGAATATAGTCATGCTTCAATGTCTTCATGGTGGATACTTTTTGTTTCATAGACAGTATCCATATTCGGGATGGAATGAGCGCCTTATCTAGAGTTGTAATGTTTTGCCGGTGAATGTTAGGTCTTTCAACAAATGAACAAAAGGGGTGGAAAATACCTCTAAGACCTCTTTATGTTCTCTTTGTTATTGTAAAATATTTCGTTAATCAAATGCAAATAATGCCCTAGTCTGGCCTAAAACAAGCAGAAAAACCTTCTGCTAACTGTAGGAGCAGGGTGAAATAGTGATTTTTATCGAGTTTAATTTCTATACCAAGTGGGTCCAGGGTGTGTAACGTGACGGGTAACCCTCGGCTTATTGAGTGTAACGTTTGTGTGGAAAACTGAGGCTCTGTAAATAAGCAGTGGGCTTGACCATCGTTGAGTGCATGGCGTGTTTGGCGCAAGCTTTTGAGCCCTGGTCTTATTTCAGGGTTCGGCATGACAATATCTAAAGCACTGAGTTTATAGCGTTTTTCAAAATAGTGAAAAGCATTATGGTACAGCACATAGGTGGTTTTATTGGCGCCTGAGAGTTGGGTTTTAATCTGTTGGTCTAATTGAATAAGCCGCTTTTTTAAGGCTGCGAATCGTTGTTGAAAAGCAGGCGCATTGCTTGGCTTTAATTCGCTGAGTTTTTCTGTAATGACTTGGGCAATGTTAATTGCATTTTGTGGGTCTAGCCAAATATGTGGATCTGTATGGCAGTGAGCCTCCCCTCCTTCTTCAGCTTCGTGTGCATGATCCGTATTGTCGTATTTAATAATGCTGTTAGCATCTAACAATTCTAGCCACTGGCCATTGATTTTTCGGTGGCGAATTTTATTTAAGGTTTGTTCAAAACATAAGCTATCAATCGCGATGATTAAATCAGCGGCAATAATATGCTTCGCCATGGAGGGTTTTAATCGAGTCTGGTGAGGGGATTGGTTGGCTTTAAAGAGTAATTGTAGGGTGTCAGCATCATCTAACAAGTTTGCAGTTATCGCGTATAACGGCGGAATACTGGTCACAATGTTGAGGGGTTTTGTGGCTGATAACGCGCTGTGCATCAGCAGTAAATAACACGAGATAAATCCTAAAAAGCGCATGCCTAGCCTCAATGCCTGAAGTGGGCTTGCCATCATATCATAACTTCAGAAAGGCGCTGACCGTGTTAGGCATTAGGGCTTTGGTTTGATGTTCTATGGCAGCATGGTTTTTTTCAGAAACTCCCCACTGCTCTATATACAGGGGGTCAATGGCGTTTGAAAGGCAGTTATATTGCTGACCATAACCAATGTTATACGTCATTGCATCCGCAAAACTGATGAGTGCGACTAGCGGTGGATATTCAACGGCTTTCTCAGGCTGATGATGAAATTCAGCAATTTCCTGTAAGTGGGGTGGAAGTAGCCACTGTTCTAACAACCTCGCCCCTAACGTTGCATGGTTAAAGCCAAAGTGCGCTAGCTCAACCTCATGCTGCGCTGTTTTCGTCTCAATGGCTATTTGTTGGCATTGTCGGTAGTCATCTGGTGCGCTGGTGCTTAAGAATAATTGGCCGATATTGTGTAATAAACCGGCAATAAAATAAGACTCTAAATTAAACTCGCGGCGAAATGTTGCAATGACTCTTGCCGTGAGTCCGCAGGCAATGCTTTGCTGCCAAAATTGTTGTATATCAATGTCATTTGATGCTGGCAGCTGATGAGAAAGCTTGATAATGCTGATGGCTAAGACTAAATCTCGTATTTGAGAAGTGCCAATGATATTGACAGCAGCGGTTAAATTATCAATAAGTGTGGGGAATGGAATATGACTGCTGTTGATGACAGTCATTAATTGTTGATGAATAGCGCCATCTGATTTAAGGATCTCGACGATTTGAGCATTAGACGTATCAGGACTCTGCATGGCAAGATTCAGTTTCTGGTACGTGCCAGAGACGAATTTAAAATTCGGTGTGCTACTGAGAATGTGTTGCATACTTATGGTCATAGATCTTTCAGCTATTGTTTATCTCTTAGTATTATAGACGTAACCTGCACTCTGTGATTTGACATAGGTTAGTGTGTGATATGCATCATTCTGCCATGATAAATTTAAAGGTGCATGACCCGCGCTACCAAGCTTGCGATACTGGCTATCGCCATAGAAACTGGCTTAATTGTTGCTAATGTTCTAATTAACTATGGCGTAATGTGCTTAAAATAAAAAAAAGGGTTTTGCATGACAGAAGAATATACATTGCTATCTGCTTTTTTAGTGGGGCTAGTAGGCTCGACACATTGTATTGGTATGTGTGGTGGGATTGTCGGGATTTTAGGGACTCAAACAGCCACGAAGCCCATTTGGTCGAACCTTTTATATAACTTAGGTCGTATGAGTAGTTATATGATTGCCGGTGCGATTGCTGGCAGCATTGGCTATTTTGCCCTCAATTTTGTGGCACCAGAACACATTAATCGGGTTGGGCAAATTTTATCTGGTACGTTTATGGTGCTGTTAGGCTTGTATATTGCGGGTTTATCCGCGGTATTGTTGCCGGTCGAAAAAGCCGGTTCGCACTTATGGAAATGGCTCGAGCCATTTGGTCGGCGCTTTTTACCGGTTAAGTCCCTTTTTCATGCTTACATGGTGGGTTTGGTGTGGGGTTGGTTACCTTGCGGCATGGTTTACTCTATTTTGTCATGGGCATTAGTGAGTGCGAATCCTGTGAATGGTGCAGGATTAATGATGGCTTTTGCATTGGGTACGTTGCCCACATTGGTGGTGATGGGGGTTTTTGCACATAAATTGAATGCTTGGGCGAAACAACCGGTTGTTCGCTTTGTGGCTGGAGGCCTAATTGTGGCCTTAGGTTTGGTGATGTTATTTGGTGGCGGTCATGCAGGGATGGATCATAGCCAGCACGGGCAAAGCCAAGACCAAGATGCCATGGAGCATGATGGCCATACAATGCATCATTAGTTATTTAAGCATAGCTAGGTGATTAATGATTAGCATTATAGTCATCGCCTGATTGATCTAATGCTTCTATCAGCGCTGCTTGAAAAATATCTAATAGTGAAAAAGGTTCATTGTTGAGGTCACAGTGCGTTTTAATCATGCCTATTTTAGCAATGATGGATTCGTTTAGCATGAGTGTTATGGGTAACATTGAGTTTACTATCCTTGTCAGTACAGCTTTAATCGAGCAAAAATCGAGTTCAAGATAATTATTTTATTATCATTTTCATGCTTACCAATATACAGCAGTTATTACGTTTTGCTATCCCCTATTTAGGTGATGCATCGTTGTTCATGCGCGTGAACGATTAGCCGCTATATTGTTGTATGTAATAGATATTATAAGAAATATCTATGCTATTTAACGTATCTTGCTTGGCTTTAACGGGGCAATTACACTGGTGTTTTTTTTAATGACGGTATATCTTAGCTGTTAATAACAACAACAAAACAATGGAACTGTTTATGCTGGCAAACAAACAAAATAAGGTCGGCTCTGCTGCTGATTTACTGTCTACCCCTATTACCCGTGGTCAAAACGCTTTAAAAGCATATACTAAAATTTTGGCCAACCCTCATGAAACGCGTCAACTTAGAACCTGGAAAATTGGTGAGGCTGCAGCTATATTAGGCTGCCATCAACAAACTATTCGCAAGCATGAAAAGCCAGATGGCAGTGGTAAATTAGGCATGCCTGAATATGACCAAAGTGGTCATCGAGCATACTCTTTAGAAAGACTAAATTTTATTCGGCGTGAATTAGGGTTAGGAAAATCAAAACCTGAAGGCGCAAGTGCCGCGGTTGTTTCGGTAACCATTTATAAAGGTGGCGTGGGTAAAACCAATACCACCATATCGCTGGCACATGAATTAGCTTTAAGGGGTTAT
>JABHGC010000082.1 GCA_018672285.1 Methylococcales bacterium | reverse complement strand
GCTATCCTGATTGCCGGTGGATTAAGGCCTTTAATCAAATCCTATGTCAGGCAATAACGATGTAGATTATCGCATTGGCTATTTTATTTTTCAATTGTGCTGGTGGTGAACTCAGGATTAATGGTCACGCTAGAGTTATCATGTAGTGCTTGAATATAGTGGGCAAAGTGCTCACCTTTGATGATTTTGATGAGCTCTCCGCGTACTTCAGACAACGTGTAAGGTACTTTTTGGCGCTGTTCTTGTAGCAGAATAACGTGCCAGCCAAACTGTGTTTGTACTGGGACTTGTGTGTATTCATTAGCCTTAAGGGGTTTGACAGCATTGATAATGCTTGCATCCATTTCAGCCGAGCTTACCCAGCCAAGCGCTCCACCAGTTTGTCCGCTGGTGTCAATGGATTTTTGTTTGGCTAGGTCACTAAAGGTTTTACCTTCATTTAGTAGCGTGATGACAGCTGCTGCATCTTGTTCTGATTCTGTTAAAATGTGGTTGATTCGATACTCTGAAAGGTCTGTGGATGAGAGCATTTGATTGTATTTTTTCTGGATCATTTCATCGCTAATGGTGAGTTTTTCGATAGCGCGACGAGTTATTTCACGGATATAGAGCCGAGTTTTAATCATTTCTAGTTGTCGGGCAAAATCAGGGTCTGTGTCAATGTTGAGTTTTTGTGCTTCTTGTTTAATCAGTTCTATCTGAATGAGCTCTGCAAGAAGGTCTTCTTTTTTGGTGTCTTTACGAGATTTATTTTGCAGTTGCCATTGGGCAACATATTGATCGTAGTCTTGTTTTGTGATGTTGATGTTATTAACCGTGGCTAACACAGAGGGTGTTTGCTCTGCAGCTATGCAGGTTTGAGTTAGGTTTAAGAATGCGAGTAAGCAGAGGCTAAAAAATTTCATAAGATCTATTCTATCAAGCAGTTATCGAGTGTGCGTAGATTATCAGAATTGGTGATATCAAGCAAAACTGAGTGATCTACTGGGGAATGTTATGACAAAATTCTGAGGAACTGCGGGTTCACAATATTGTTTGCTGCCAGCGCTTGGGTTGGGTTTTTGTTGATGGCAGTCTTTAATTGGGCAAGGACTTTTAACGCTTGTTCAGAGGACTGAATGGGTGCTTGTTTGGGTTGTATGGCTGGCGCACTTTCTGCCTGTACGGAGTCGAGTTTTTGAGCGGCTGAGGGTTGTTGTGCGTTTGGGCGAGTGAAATTTAAAATGTTGTGTTGGTTGATGGTGTTCATTGGTTGGTGCCCTTGTAAGTAGTTGACTGTTACAAGGGTAAAGCAAGAGCTAGGCCAGGTTGTGTGTTGGATTTATTTTCTTATGATATTCATGGGGTTGAATTGGTCTATGCTTTCTTTTCCTTTGTAAATGATGGCCTTCATATCATGGATGTCTGTTTGCATTTTGACGATGTTCCCATCTATTGAGCCCATGTGCCGATCCATTGACACAATGGTTTTACTGAGTATTTGTACTGATTCGGTCATCGTGGCCACGTCACGAGACATGTTGCCAACATAGTTTGTCATGTTGTTCATCATCATAAACATAAGCGCCATACCTGCAATGGCGGTAACGCTAATGATGGGTAGCAGTAGTTTATTCATAGTTGTCTCCGTGTTTGCTGATGTAATGCTGCTGGTAATAGTGTTCAACACGCATGATGAATTGAGTATAGCTTGCGGGGGAATCTAAGTTGGTTTCCTCAATCACTGGGATTTGGCTATTACGTTTTAATTGTTCTGTGAACAAACCGGTGCCTGTTCGAATGTCCTCACCATTGATAATGACTTTGGTTGAGCCGTTGCCACAGCTAGGTGATCGGCTTTTGACAATAAAGCCGGATAAACCAGGCCAAGTCGTTGCTACGGTTTTGCCTAAAGTGCGTAATGCGTCTGATGGGTTTAAAGATGGGTCGTGTTTACCAATGGCAGTTGGAAAGCGTAAATCGTCAATCAGTTGAATTGGGGGTCTTGGCACACCTAAGCCAATATTGACCTCTGGACAGATTTTTCGAGTCTCATAATGCCGGGCTAAACGAAGTACGTGCGGGTTTTGCTGATCGCCTCCGTCGTATCGAACCTTGTCACCTAACAGGCAGGCACTAATACCTATAATCATTGAGGGTGTTTGAGAAATGACGCTAATTCCCTAATATTTTTACAAAAATAGACTAATATTATGGAGTATTAGTCTTACTTTTGACAACTCAAACAATATAACAAAAGTTAATCTTATGGATTTTGCGTCTCTATTTGGTATTTTTGCGGGAATCAGTCTGATAATTGGGTCCATATTGTTGGGCGGAGACCTCGAGTCTTTTGTCAATGTTCCGAGTATCATGATTGTGTTTGGTGGCACATTAGCTGCAACCTTTTTAACCTTCCCCTTTAAAGATGTGATGAAGGCTTTTAGAGCCGCTGCTTTTGTTTTTCGAAATAAGCAACCAGACCCTAATGACACGATCCAGACAATGGTTAAATTATGTGCATTAGCGCGTAAAAAAGGTCTGATGTCACTCTCTCAAGTCGATGTGGATGATCCGTTTTTAACTAAATCGTGTAACTTGATTGCTGATAATGCGGATGCAAAAACCATTCGCGATGCGCTACGAATAGAAATCGATTCATTAAAAATGCGCCACTTTAATGGCCAAGAAGTGTTTCGTAAAATGGCCACTTATGCGCCTGCGTTTGGCATGCTAGGGACGCTGATTGGTTTGATTAAAATGTTAGGCGACTTACAAGATCCCAGTAATATCGGCCCGTCAATGGCTATTGCGTTGTTAACAACGTTTTATGGCTCCTTATTGGCGACGATGTTTTTTATGCCCATTGCGGGCAAACTAAAATCCAGAACAGTGAATCAAGTGATCCAGCTTGAAATCATTTATGAGGGGGCGATCAGCGTACTGCAAAGTGCAAATCCACGAATGGTTTATGAAAAACTGTCCTCTTTTGTACCTGCAAGGTATCGAACTGGAATCTAGCCGATGTCAATTATTGATGAACTTGAAGACGAGGAGGATGGTGCTGGTTGGATAGCCACATTCGCCGACATGGTGACACTTCTTTTGGTCTTTTTTATCCTGTTATATTCTTTGTCTGAACTAGATGTTGGGCGCTTTCAAAGGGTGATTGCCTCTATTCAGAACTCGTTACGTGGTGATATGGCTGTTCAGTTAGGTTTGACGGAGTTTTTGCCCCCGTCGCCACCCGTCATTATTATCAAGCAAACCCCAAATAAACCGGATGATAAAGATAAGACAAAAGACAAGGCAGATAATACCGCTAAAAAATCTCATGAAGAGCAAGTGTTTGATGACTTGAAAGACTTTATCAAGAACCATAAAATGGAGTCTGTGGGTGTTAAATTAGCAGGCAAAAAAATTGTGGTTAGAGTGAAGGACCGTGGGTTATTCGCTGCTGGAAAAGCCTCTCTTAAAGATGAGGCAAAGAAAACATTCGCTCAAATCAATGAAGTCTTCTTGCGTTACCCCGAGTTTAATATCAGCATTAAAGGTCATACCGATAATGTACCCATTCGAACCTTACAATTTCCATCAAACTGGGAGTTGTCAGCAATTAGAGCCACCAGTGTCTTACGGTTTTTCTTAAACCAAGGTGTTCGTCCAGAGCGCTTAACAGCAACAGGTTATGCTGATATACTGCCGTTAGTTCCTAATTCAAGTAAAGCCAATAAAGCATTAAACAGGAGGGTTGAGTTTGTCTTGGAAAAAGCATTTTGAGAGTGCCATGACGCTCGAAATATCAGCTGAAGATCAGCGTGAAACCTTCAGGGTAAGGCCTGCAGGCAGCGATCCTGTTACGGTTTCACTTCCTGAGTGTGATATTAGTGTGGTTGAAATTAGTGCCGGAGGCCTTTCTTTTGTTCGGGTTGGAATGAAAAAGGAGACGAAAGCGGTCATACAAATGTCATTGCCTGAAGTGCCTGGCAACGTTGACGTGAAAATTGAAGTCATGCGGGTGTCTGACGATGGCCATGTACATTGCCGATTTGTTGACTTAGATGAAGAGCAAGAAGATAAAATTCATTATTATGTGCTGTGTCGGCAAAAGAAAATGATTACGGACCAGCGGCAGAAAATAAGTCGTTAATTTAGGTTAAGTCGCTTTTTTGTCTTCAGTCATCGCATTGATTAACTCTTGGTCGGTTGTTGTTGTGCCTTTTGCTACGCTGAAAAGTAATTGGCGTTGTGCTTCCATTTTATGTCCTGCTATCTCTTCTTGTTGTAAATGATAAGTTTCTAAAGCCGCTTTTACCATGGCTCTCAATCGCCGACTTAAGATGCCAAAACCGTTTTGTTGATAAGAGGCTTCAAACTGCTCTACAGCTGTTATTAAAGACTCTCTTGCCGCTTGGTTACATTCAGATTTACTCTCTTTAGGGTAGGCAAGTTCTGCATAACGGGATATCGCAGTTGTAAAAATCTCTTTTACCTGTTCTTCGCAATGTATTTCGATTATTTTCGCCATGCTAGAATGTCCTTAATACCGAGGTGCGCTATGGAAGATTTATTCTACTTTTCTCGTTCGTCTGTCCAGCTAATGGATATTATAAAGCTCTGTGATGTGGTGGGCTTAGATAAGTATACCATTGGTGAGGACGTTGCTAATACCTATTATCATGGTAATGATTTTTGGCAATGGTTCATGCTGGATGAGCGCGAGGGTGACTTTGACGACTTTAGTGTATCGATGCAGTCTGAGGTGAGTCAGTTTAAGCCAAAAACAGCGTTGACGGTCGCACATTGTGTGGCATCACTGCCAAAATTGAAGCGCGTACTTGCTGTTGTTATGGCCGAATATGGTGGCTGGGTTAGTTACGATCTTGAAGCAAATTTTAGCCGCTATGATTCGACTGATTTGGTGCGCTTAACACACTCAGGCTTCAGTTAATCGGTTGGTATCGTCCTAGCCGTTTAGTCGATAATGTTAAATAGTCGCGTAATCGCCAGGTCAATTGTCGCTTTTGTCGTATAGAAGTGTGGTGAAAAGCGGATACCACCCCCTCGATAAGCGCAGATAATACGTTGCTTCATCAGTTCATGGTAAAGTGATTTCGAGGGTTTGTTGCTAGATATAAAGGTAATAATGCCAGATTTTCGAGTGTTATCTTGATTGGAGATAATATTTATACTGGCATGTTTCTGAAGCTCTGATACCAGGTAGCCTGTGGTTTGCAAAATGGCTTGTTCAATGGTGTTTACCCCAACCTCTTCAATCAGCGATAAGCTGGCTTCTAATGCGTGTATTGCAAGCATGTTAGGGCTGCCACACTCAAATCGTGTGGCGCTAGATGAGGGTTGCCATTCGCTTTGGTCGAAATCTAGGTTGCTCAGCATACGCCAGCCATATTGGTGTAATTTTAAGGTGTTAATTAAAGCTTGGCGGCAGTAAAAGAAACCGAGCCCTTCTGGGCCAAACATCCACTTGTGGCCATCTGCCATGGCAAAATCGATGTGGCAACGTTGAACATCGAAAGAAAATGCACCAACAGATTGTATGGCATCAACACAGTACAAAATGTCACTCTTTGAGCAGTGTTCACCTAATTGTTGCAGGTTTAGCATTAAGCCTGTGCCAAATTGTACAGAGCTGACGCTGACTAGGCGGGTTTTGTTGTTGCATGCTGCAATGATGGCTTGCTCTGGGTTGCCTTGATGAATATTGACAGGAATGACTTTAACACCTTGAGACTGTAGTGATTCCCAAACGATGCGGTTGGAAGGAAATTCTGTGTCAGGAATGACAATTTCATCACCCGGTGCCCAGTCGATACCGTAGGCAACAAATGAGAGTGCTTCGCTGGTGTTTTTAACTAAGGCAATTTCATCGGTGCTACTGGCATTGACTAACCGCTGAAGGCGTTGGCGACATTTTTTTTCAGTGTCAAGCCAGGATAAATATCCTGTGGCACCTTCAGAGAGGTTCTCATCGGCAAAATGCTTGACAGCTTTATTGGCCCTAAGTGGCCATACGCCAACTGCTGCATGGTTTAGATAGCATAGGTCGGGTGCCTGTGGGAACTCGTTTTGCCAGTTTGTCATATTAGTATCGTCTTTTTGTCTAAATAACTGTCTGAATCATCTATGCTTTAATTGAATAGGTCAAGATTTGGGTTTCGGAATGAATGATATCGATTTAACTGCGCCAGAGTTTTATTTTAACCGTGAAATGAGCTTGCTTGATTTTAACTGGCGGGTTCTTGAGCAAGCTAAGAATGAAGCGACACCATTGCTTGAAAGGTTAAATTTCCTTTGTATCTCCAGTACTAATATGGATGAATTCTTTGAAGTCAGAGTCGCTGTGCTGGTGCAAAAGCTTGAGCTAGGGTCAGCACCTAGGCCTCAAGATGGGATGTCCAATCAAGAGTTAATGAAATTAATTAGTGGCCGGGCGCATGAATTGGTGGATGAGCAATACCGTGTGCTGAACGAAATCCTATTGCCGCTGATGGAAGAAGAAGATATACGGATTATTCGAAGAGGGCACTGGTCTGAAAAGCAGAAAATTTGGCTAAGGGAGTATTTTGAAGAAGAGCTCTTACCGATGCTAAGCCCTTTGGGGCTGGATTCTGCCCACCCCTTTCCACGGATTTTAAATAAAAGCCTGAATTTTATTGTCTCATTAACAGGCAAAGACGCTTTTGGTCGGAAAAGTGGTTTGGCATTAGTCAGAGCGCCAAGGTCGTTGCCTCGGGTTATACAATTGCCAGAAGACATTGCCGGCAGTCATGATTTGGTTTTTTTGACCTCGGTGATTCATGAATTTGTAGGTGATTTATTTTACGGGATGAAGCTTAAGGGCTGTTTTCAATTTAGGGTGACGCGAAACAGTGACTTATTTGTAGACTCCGATGAAGTGGGTGATTTGATGCATGCGGTTGAAGGTGAGCTTGCACAGCGTAACTATGGTGATGAAGTTCGATTAGAAGTTGCCCACAACTGCCCTGATGAGATGTGTGATTTTTTGTTGCAGCGCTTTGGAATGTCTCGTGAATCATTATATCAAGTGAGGGGGTTGGTCAATTTAAATCGAATACGTGCGGTTTATGATTTGGTGGATAAACCTGAGCTTAAATTTCAGCCGTATTCTAGCTCAACCTCGCCGGCCTTTAAATTGGGTAAAGATATTTTTGAGGTGATCCGTAAACAGGATGTATTGCTGCATCACCCATTTGATTCCTTTACTCCGGTGATCGATTTTATTCGTCAAGCGGCATCAGATCCACAAGTGTTAGCTGTTAAGCAAACGCTGTATCGAACTGGCCCTGGATCCCCGATTGTGGATGCATTGGCCGCTGCAGCACGTAATGGTAAAGAAGTCACTGTGGTGATTGAGCTTAGGGCACGATTTGATGAGCGGGCCAACATTAAGCTGGCGACTAAACTGCAAGAAGCGTCTGTGCATGTGGTGTATGGGGTAGTGGGTTATAAAACCCATGCGAAAATGAGTATGGTGGTTCGCCGAGAAGGTAAAAAATTGTCACATTATGTGCATTTAGGTACGGGGAATTATCATCGGTCAACCGCTCGGTTATATACCGACTATGGGTTGTTCACTTGCGATAAAGCCATTGGGGAAGATGTTCGGTGGGTGTTCTTTCAGCTGACCAGCTTGGGTAAACTGCCCAAATTGGATAAATTATTACAATCACCATTTACCTTGCACAGCGGTATTATTGAAAAAATACAAAATGAAATAACCTTAGCGGAGTCAGGCAAGCCGGCAAAAATTATTTTTAAGGTCAACTCTCTGGTCGAACCATTGGTCATTCAAGCGTTATATAGAGCATCATGTGCCGGTGTTGACATTTCTTTGATCGTGCGTGGCATGTGTTGTTTGAAACCAGGGTTGCCCGATATTTCAGACAATATTCGAGTGATCTCAATTATTGGGCGATTCTTAGAGCATACACGCGTGTTTTATTTTGAAAATGCAGGCCATTCAGAAGTGTATTGCGCGAGCGCCGATTTAATGGAGAGAAACTTGTTCAAGCGGGTTGAGGTTGCATTTCCAATTGAGCATAAAAAACACAAAGAACGGATTATTGAAGAGTTGAATTTGTATTTAGCGGATAACTGTCAATCTTGGACGTTGCAAGCGGATGGTGGGTATGTGCTAAGCCATCCTGAGAAAGATGAACCCAGCCGTTCTGTGCAAACAATACTGCTAGAGGGGTTAAAACCGAATTAGCCTAGCAAAATATTACCATAAAATACAATAAGCTCAGATTGTTAGCCTAACGGTGAGGTTCAGGCTAAATTCATTTGGATGTGGTTCCATATATCGGTATTGTGAGCGTCTTCTTCTATTTTTAAAGTTTAAAGGTTTAGCTAATGCTAATGAGATATTTATTAGTTTTATTGCTGTGTTGCAGCAGTTTATCTGTGAATGCTTTTTCCAAGCAGGCGATTACACCACTGATTGATCGGGTTGATGATAATGTCATGTGCATCAAAAGCGAAATGGTGGTGAGAGGAAAAAAGCAGCTATTAACAGGCACTGGTGTGCAAATCAGGCCGGGGTTGGTGGCAACAGTACATCATCAGGTTAAAGGTGTGAAAAGGGTGGTTGTCTACACCCGAGGCGGGCAAGCATCTGAAGCTAAGGTGATTGCGGTTGATGTAGCGAACGATTTGGCATTGCTTCAAATTGCACCAAGGCCAGGTGGAATATCGGTGTTACCAATTACGCCGCGTATTGGAGAGGAGGTGTTTAGCATAGGTTGCCCATTCGGCATGGATCACTCTTTGTCTCGAGGTTATGTTAAAAAACCCCTGACTGATTGGGGGGGGCGTGAATACGTTGAATTAGATATGTCAGTGAATACCGGCGATAGTGGCGGCCCTGTGTTTAACTTGCGTGGTGAATGGGTTGGTATTGTTGGTGGCTATTTAAAGGAGGCTAAGAGCATTAGTTTCGCGATGCCCATTACCAAGTTACTGGTGTTATTGGAGCGCAATGGTTTATCTAATACCCCCGGCTTTGCAGCCCCTGGCCCTGTTGCAACAAGGGCCAAACCAGGAGTAACAATCCAACAGTTATGGGCTGCTTCGCAAAAAACGACGGGTGCGGAACAACAAGATTTGCTGCAACGTATCGTTCGGACAACGGCTAGAGGCAACCGGGATATGTATTTGCAGGGGTTAGCTTACTATGCCATGGGTGAGTTAGACCGTGCGGGTATCTTTATTCAAGAGTATTTGCCTTCTGCAGACGATGACCATATTGCCCATGTTATTTTGGCAGAGATCTATATTCATCAGGGTAAATTCGTAAAAGCACAAGATTTTTTACTAAAAGCGGCCACAATCAGCCCCGAATATGCCACAACATATCTATACTTAGGTGAGGTCTATGATCGTGGCTTGAATAATGTGGCCACGGCAACCGAATATTATCAACGATTTCTTAAGCTTGCGCCAAAGTCATCGGAAAGTTTTCGTATCAAGCGTTGGTTGACGAACCATCCACTTACAACATCAAATGAATAGGAGTCGACATTGTCAGACGAAGATTCAACACTAATCGCAGGTACTTCAACCGCTGTTGCAGCTGGTGAAGACGAGACGTTAATGACGGGGGCAAGTAGTGCGCCTGTCGAGTCCACCCAAATGACAGGTGATACACAAGTCGCTATGGGGGATGCAACGGCAACGCCTGTAGGTGTGTCAGATACCATGATTGGCGCTGAGGCAGCAGAATCTAGTACAACACAACTTGGTGATGACGGTGGGGATGCGACGCAAATTGCCAGCAGTCCAGCTGCACCTGTTGATGATGGTGGAGATGCAACGCAAATTGCAAGTGCACCTGCTGCAGGTGGCTCAGGGGAGGCAACGCAAATGGCAGAGGCTGCTTCTGCGGCTGTTGAATCAACAATGATTGCCGCTGAGGGTGATGCGACTCAAATAGATGATGCGCCACCGGCAATGGCTGGTGGAGTGCCTATTCCTGAGTTTTTAGGTAAATACAAAATTGAAAAAGTCCTTGGTAAAGGGGCTATGGGTATCGTCTATAAAGGCGTTGACCCTGTGTTAGGGCGAACTGTTGCGATTAAAACAGTACTGACTTCCTTGTTAGATATCGGTATGTCAGAACAGGTGATGGCACGTTTCAAACGTGAAGCGCAGTCAGCCAGTCGAATTAATCACCCTGGTATTGTTTCTGTCTATGAGTATGGACAGGATGGCGATACCGCTTTTATTGCCATGGAATTTGTGAATGGTGATGAGCTAGAAGAATTACTCGAAAGTGGTCATAAGCTTCGGATTGAAGATACCGTTAAAGTGATTGATCAGATTCTTGATGCACTGGGTGTGGCTCACGAACAAGGGGTTGTCCATCGGGATATTAAACCTGCGAACATTATTGTGACCAAGCGCGGCGCAAAAATTGCCGATTTTGGTATTGCAAACATGGAAGACTCATCCATGACGCAAATGGGTGAAGTCCTTGGTACGCCTAACTATATGGCGCCAGAGCAAGTATATGGGCAGCCTGTAGATGGCCGAACAGATTTATTTGCAGTCGGTATCATTTTGTACCAATTGCTAACCGGTGAGAAGCCGTTCTCTGGTGGCTCATCAGCGACGGTAATGCACCGGGTTGTGAATAACGAGCCTGATGCACCTTCTATTTTGAATAAGTTGGTACCGAAAGGGTTTGATGCGGTTATTTCCAAGTCAATGGCCAAAGCACCTACAGATCGATACCAAACTGCAGATGAGTTTCAGTCAGCATTAAAAGATGTGTTGGCAGGTAATGCACCTGCGGAATCAGCAAATAGCACTGCAAGCGCTAACGCTACCGTTGCTGAGGGTGGTGACAACCCAACCATGAGTGCTGAAGGCATTCCGGAGCAGTTGGGCAAGTACAAAATTGAAAAAGTCCTCGGGCAAGGCGCGATGGGCGTTGTTTATAAAGGCGTTGATGACGAAATTAAGCGAACGGTTGCGATTAAAACAATCCTGACTAATTTGTTAGATCACGCACAAGCTGAAGCCATCTTATTACGCTTTAAGCGTGAAGCTCAGGCTGCGGGTCGATTAAATCATCCTAATATTGTTGCTGTTTATGAATATGGTAAACAAGGTGATACTGCCTTTATTGCCATGGAATATGTCAAAGGTGAAGAATTAGAAGACGCCCTTGAAGGGGGTAAGCGAATGGGCACCGATGACATTAAGGATGTCATTGGGCAATTGCTTGATGGCTTGGGGATGGCGCATAAAAATGGGGTTGTTCATCGAGATATTAAACCTGCAAACTTAATTATGACTGAAGATGGGATCAAGATCGCAGATTTTGGTATCGCAAATGTGGAAGAATCATCTATGACTCAGATGGGAGAAGTATTAGGTACGCCTAATTACATGTCTCCTGAGCAAGTGTATGGTCAGCCAGTAGATGGTCGCTCTGATTTATTTTCTGTTGGCATTATTTTGTACCAATTGATTACCGGTGAAAAACCTTTTTCTGGTGGTGCAGCAGCGACTGTGATGCACAGAGTGGTTAATGCGGAGCCTGAGGCGCCTACCATTCTAAATCAATTAATTCCGAAAGGGTTTGATGCGCTGATCCGCAAAGCAATGGCTAAAAAGCCAGAAGATCGCTTTCAAACAGCCGCTGAGTTTAAAGAAGCACTTAATTCGGTGTGTGATGGCGGAAAAGTTAAAGGAAAAGTGCCTTCTGCCGATGGTGGTGGTAGTGGTTTAAAAATTGCCATTGGCTTATTGCTAGTGGGGGCCGCAGCCGGTGCAGGTGTCTTTTTAGCACCACCTGGAACAATGCCATGGGATAAAGCACCGATAGAGGGTGTTGAGTCAGGGCAAACAGGTGTGACTGGTGAAACCACCGATACGGGTATTAAGGCACCTCCTGTTGTTGAAAAGACAGGGTTTGTTCAAGTGACCACTGAGCCTGAAGGGGCAACAGTATTCATTAATGACAAAGAGATGGGGGTCACACCTTTGAGGCTCGAAATACCTGTTGGTGAGCACATGGTGAAAATTTCCAAAGCCAATCATTATGATATGGAAATGGATTTAGAAGTTGAGGAAGGCGCTGAGATACCGTTGGATTTACCTTTGCAAAAAATGTAATTGTGGGTAATGTTCAAAAGGCATTTTGAGCAGTAACCTAGAGTGACAAAATTGTTTATTTAGTAGACAACCTTATATAGAGGATGAGTTATGCAACTAATGCACAAAATCGGCATCGCAGCAGTTTTATCTTGCTGGATGGTTACCGCACAAGCCGGAAAAGGGCTTACAGAGATTCCATCATTTGTAATGACGGAAGTTTCGGGTGAAAAATGGACGCAGAAGAAATTAGAGCAATCTGATTTATCGGTGTTGGTTTTCTTCAAAGCAAAATGTAAATCATGCGTGCAAACCATAAAGCATTTAAATGCGGCTAAATCGAAAGTGAAAGGTGCTGGTTTTTCTGTGTTTGCGATTGGTAAAGATGATATTGGTAAGCTGAAAACATATGCAGCTGACAATAATCTGGATATTCCAGTTTTGCATGCAGATAAAGCGCAGTTGAAAGCATTTAAAGCGCAATATGTCTTTCCAACGGTTTATATCATAGGTAAAGATCGTAAGGTACTCGACTTTGTTCAAGGCGGCGGTCACGTCACTGACCAAATGTTGCTGACGCTTGCTGAGCGTCAAATGCAGAAGAATCAATTTGCATCAGCCTCTTTCCTATATAAGGAAGTGTCACCTGGCGAGAAAAGCGCGACTGCAAGTTCTGGTCTTGGTCATAGTTTGATTAAAGCTGGTAAAGTCGATGAAGCTAAAAAGGTGTTTGAGCAGCTTTCAGCCAATACTAATCCTGCAATTGCCAGTCAAGGTCAATCAGGTTTAAGTGAGTTAGCCTTTTCTGAAGGTCGTACTTCAGAGGCACTAACATTGGCTAATAATGCATTAAAAGGTAACCCTAACAATGTTAGTGCGAACCTTGTTAAAGCGAAAACATTATTCCAACAAGGCAAAAAAGGTGAAGCAGAGCAGGCCATTAAAAAAGCAACGGTGGCATCATCAGAGTTTAAATGGCAGAAAGCAGAAGCTTTGTTAGCAAAAGGTAATATTGCACGTGGGTCGAAACGTCCTGAAATCGCATTAGCATCCTATAAAGAAGCGGTTGCCCAAAACCCATTCTATGCAGAAGCAATGAGCAATCAGAGTGTGGTCTTAATGGATGACTTAAAGCAACCTGAGAAAGCATTAGAGTTGCTTAAGAAGGCATCTACAGCGCAACCAAATGATCGCCTAGTTCATGCTTTCATGCGTCAAGCGCAAGCGGCTATTGCACAAAAGCAAGACATAGAGCGTCAGAAGTATATCAATACTTTAGTCGGTGACTTGTTAACACAGTTTAAAGCAAACAAGAAAAAGAAAGCGGTTGATACAGGTACATCTCCTGTCATGGCAGTTTCGGTACTTGGCTTCCAAACTGACAAGAACGGCATGTTAATGGGACGCTTAGGTTTAGAAGGCGTACTGCAAGAGACAATGATTCACCACCTTAAGAATCAAAATGTGAACGTTGTTGATCGTTCTGTGATTGATAAAGTGATGGAAGAATTGAAGTTAGGTTCTGGTGATTTAGCCGACCAAGATACTCAATTAAAATTGGGTAAAATCATGGCCGCTCGTATCATTGCTGTTGGCAGTGTCTTTCAAAAGCAAAAAGGGGGTCTTGCCTCAATGCGGTTGATCGATACAGAAACCACGCAAATTGTTGCCAGTTTTTCACAAGACTTTAAAGTCTCAGACGCTGAAACCATCACTGAGTTATATGCTAAGAAAACCCGCGCATTACTGGACGAGAAATATCCATTACATGGGTTAGTGGTTGAAGCGGAAGCTGATCTGACCATTATTAACTTAGGCAGTAAGCATGGCGCAGCTGTTGGCATGGTCTTTAATGTTGTTAAAGAAGGCAAGCCGATTAAAATTGGTGATCGTATCTTAGGTTACCGAAAAACGACTGTTGCTAAAATTGAGATTACTGAAGTGGACAAATTGTTCTCTTACGTAAAAGTGATTGAGAAGAAAGGCACAATGGCTAAAAATTTAAAAGTTCTTAGAACTCTGCCTAAAAAGGGCTAAGCTTTTAGTAGCGGTTTAGTTCACCTTGTTTTATACCCGCTCAGTACTTAAACGCTGAGCTGAAGCAAGGGCAACCTAAATCGTTATGGCTTTTAAAACTTTACATCTAAAGGCTCGGTAACTCCGGGCCTTTTTTTTCTGAAAAATAGGGGCGTACCGTATGTTTAAATCGATGATTTTTAGTGTTGCTTTATTGGTTTGTTCTTTAGGGGCTTCAGCTGCTGGGCCAAATAGAACAACGATCGCAGTTTGGGATTTTGACAATAATTCATTTATGGATATTGCTGCCAGCGATTATTTGACCAAAGCACTGCCTGAAATGTTGATGAGTCAATTATCTTCCGTACCTTCATTAGAGGTAGTGGAACGTATTCAAATTAGAGAAATT
The DNA here is from genome assembly GCA_018672285.1 of Methylococcales bacterium. GTDB lineage: Bacteria > Pseudomonadota > Gammaproteobacteria > JABHGC01 > JABHGC01 > JABHGC01. Next base: position 15,900 of record JABHGC010000082.1, on the reverse strand, counting down.
TTAGAAGAGCAAAAAATTGGTAGTAGTGACCTTGCCGATGAAGATGCAAAATTAAAACTCGGTAATATCATCGGTGCAAAGAAAATGATCTTTGGTACTTTTATGGTGATTGGTGATGATGTTCGTGTTGATGTTCGTTTGGCGAATACCGAAACATCTGAAGTTGAGTTTGCTGAAAAATTTGAAGGTTCAATCACTGAGTTAATACCAAGTATGCAAGGTATCGCCACTCAGCTCGTGGATTTATTCGGTAAGAAAAGTGGTGATAAATCTCTTGGTGGTGACTTAGGTGAGTGGAAAGAATATGAGGTAGGTTTGTCCTTAATCGATGAGGGCAAGTATGAAGAAGCATTGGCACAATTTCAGGCGGTCTTAGAGAAAAATCCTAAATTTTATGCTGCTGAAAAACAGGTGATGCTGATCATAGATTTGATGGCTCGTCAGTAAAAAGGTAAAAAGCCTAACGGGTATTACTCGGTGGGCTGCTCCCGATATCTTTTTGGGGTTATCAGCTTATATGGTCTGCAATCTCTTGGTCTGATTGTGAGGTTCGTACATATTAATGGTAACCCCTTAAAAGAGTGTCAACTCTATTTCCGGTTTTTGCTGCTAGTGGTGACCTAGGCATGTTTAAGGTAGTTCAATGAACAGCTGGTACTGATTGAGGTGGTGTGTTGTTTTTTTCAGTAGTTGATTATAAGCGGTTAGGCGTGGTTTCTGAGTTGCATTGTATGGGGGGCAGTCACTTTTTTCTAAAAAAAATAACCGGTAATGGTACGCAGTGGCCGTCAACTTTTATTGCATTTTACCAACTGACTCTGTTATTGGTCTGTGTTTTACTCTTCCTTTTTTTGTCTTTTTCATGTCAGGCTCAAATCCCCCTTGGTGAAAAGCTCGACTATACGGTTTCATATAATGGGTTTGCCAGTGGTTATCATGATTTGGTGGTAGCAGATGCCAGCTTTACTACCGAACCCGCTATTCTTCAGTTTCAAGACGAGTCAGCTTATGAAATGAAGGTCTCTATTTCATCTAAAGCCTATTCGATGGCAGAAAAATTGTTTAAAGCGCGGTTTTCGTATCGTAGTTTGCTGAATGAGCAGCTAGATCGAACTTTGTTGGTTGAGCATCTCAATAAGGGTAAAAAGTTAAAGCATAGAGTGATCTGGTTCGACTGGAAAACGGGTATTGCTGAAATGTTCAAAGTTAGACGAAAAAAACGAGATAAAACAAAATGGTTTTCTACTGAGAAATGGTGGGTATTTTCGAATGAAAGCATTCCATTGTGGCTGCTTGAGAACTTCCCAGAACACAAAAAAGGGGTGCCTTATTTTAGAAGTGCCGGCAAAGGTAAGTTACCGATCACGGCGCCCACTTATGACCAATTGTCTGCAACGTATCTGTTTCGTAATAAAACACTGGAGGTCGGGAAGCAATTTGAGTTTCAGATTTGCACGGGTAAGAAGATTGTTAAGTACGCTTTGACTGTGGCAAAAGAAGAGTCGGTGCTGGTTGGCCAGCAGTTAGTGTCGGCATTTAAAATTATCATTGATACAAAAAATTTGCCTGGTGTCTTTGCCAAATCCGACAAAAGTTCTTTGATTGTGTGGGTAGATCAATCAGACAAGCACGTGCCGCTGAAGTATGAAGCCAGCGTCCTATACGGCACGTTTGTCATTTCTCTTAAATCGCTATAGAAATTTATAATCGCTATAGAAATTTTCAATATATTTGCCATGCTATATAATACAGAGGTTAGATGTTGTGTTTTCTTTATGGTTAAATAATAATATGATGAATGTCTGTTTGTTGTCAGGGTTGTCACATTCTGACGTTGGTGGTTAGCAGCATGATCGGGTGATTTTCCTAGCACCCGCAAGGGTTAGCTTGTAAGCTTAAAAAAAATCTAAAAAATCAATTGGTTAAATTTTTATTATGGGCGTTAGTAACTGTTGGCACTTTATTTGCCCTATGTTGCATGACATGTATCAAGGAGCGACGAATGTTTTCAAGCACAAACACAAAGGTAGCGGTGGATCACCCGCAACAAGAGTCCAGCGATTTAGCTGAATTATTTCAGCAATACTTTGAAGTAGTGCCTGCTACAACGGATAGTTTAAAACGGGTTGTTTATTCGATTCGGTATAAGGTTTATTGTGAAGATCTTAGCTACGAATCACAAAAATGCTTTCCTGATGGGCTGGAAAGTGATGAGCACGATTGTTATGCAGACCACTATTTGCTTAAACATAAAAGCAGTCAAGAGTATGTGGGGTGCATGAGATATCTCAAAAAACAGAAGAATCGATTACTCCCATTTGAAAAACTCGCAGCGTTGCCAAGTAACAGCCATGAGGCTGATTATGCAGAACTTTCAAGGTTGGCGATATTACCTGAATATCGACGTCGAATGGGTGACAGTCAATATGGTATCGATACAAATGCCTCTATTGCAGAAGAGCGTCGTTTGTTTCCGCATATCTCGTTAGGCTTGATCTTAGTGGGGCCGGCATTGATGCTGTCTGGCCAGTGCTCGGTTAGCTATGCTGTCATGGAACCTCGATTTTGTCGTTTGCTTAAGCGTTTTGGTTTGCATATTGACCGCGTTAGTGACGTTTTTAATTATAGAGGCAAGAGGGCTGTGTATCGCCTTAGTTTGAGCCAAATTAAGTCAGGGCCTACCCCGTTAGTGACCAATATGTTGGCGTATATTCAATCACAAGTTACTGTTCAGCCGAGTCTTCATCTGGTGTGCACGGAAAACGCTCCGCGAGTGCAGAAAGTACCGCGTCTGCAGCAGTCCAAGCCTGTTTGTCTTCATTCAGTTCCATCCAATGGTTAAATACTGATTCAATCGTCGCGAATGTTAAGTTGTCGGGTTCACAAAAAACGGGCTTGACTCTTTTAATGGCGGTGAAGGTTTCGTGCGTATCAATGACCCCTCGAATAAAAAACACACAACCACTTTTATGAAAGGTTTGTAAGTCAGAATCATGCGCCTCAGGTTGGCAGGATTGTGATAATTGCTTGGCAGAGATGGCATGTGATAGGTGGGGTAAAACTAATAGGCTCAGTGCCAATAAAAATTTCATAAAAACGCCTTCGTTTGTGTGTGTTTGCTCGGTTTAAACACTATATATCTACTATACTTAATTAAAGAAATCTTATCGAGTGGCGAGGTTCAATATGAGTGAGCGTGTCTGGCGTTTAGTGATTGGTGTTTTGATCTTATTATTTTTAAGCTTAAACGATGAAGACATCGTCATTAGTAGTTATGTTCTAAACCCTGATTATGCATTGTTGACCTTAATTGGTTGGCTGTATTTTGAAGGGTTGACCAATATTAGGCTCACTAAAATAATCTCTTGGTTTCGTTGGAAAGCAGATTACATCATGGAGATGGAAAAAGCCGTTTCAGGTGTCGTCAGCAGTCGAAGTATCAATTTCGAAGCAGAGAGAATGCTTCGTTTTGCCATGGCATCTGTATTGCTTGCCTGTGTTTACCCAGGAATTGAAGCCTATTACCCTGATGTCGTGGTGAAAGTGCTTTGGGCGATTCCTTGGTTGGTCGGCTTAATGTTAACCAGCGCCGGTTTAACCAGTATTTGCCCGATGTTAATGGTGTTTCAATGGCTTGGTTTTAAAGCTCATTATCACTAATGGCTGAAGAAGTGGCATCTGATTGGGCGCAAAGTTGGCAGGCAAGCTTGCCAATAAAAATCACCTCCATTGTATTATGGGGGATTGCGATTGTCGGTCTGGTTCTATCTGCTGTCTTACTTTGGGGCGGTGACGATAAACTTAAGGATAACTTTGATGCGAGTTCTGACCGTATCGCTTTTGCCGTTCAAAACTTACTCATTCAGTCAAAAGAATTTCCTCGAGAGCGCATTAAAGCGCTCCTCGCTAAGCGATTAGCCCAATATAAAATTGATGCTGTCAATGTGAAAGTTGATGGGAAATCCAAATATAAATTAGGTGATATTGACAATAAAGACAAATGGATTGATCGCAAATTCACCGTCTTATACATCGGTAGTACTGCACGCTCAGATGTGCACATCATGCTTTATCATCCTTCTGTAGAAAAATTGTTCCGTAGTGAGCAAAAGCACCTTTTATGGACAATGGTGGTTGTGTGTATGTTATTTGGCTTGATGTTAAGTTGGGCTATGCACCGAGTTGTGACTGCGCCATTTGATGCTTTGGTAAAAGGCTCTCAGAAAATATCAGGGGGTGATTTGAAGTATCGATTTAACGCCTCACGTTCAGATGAGTTTGGGTATTTGGGTGGTTTTTTTAACCAAATGATGGATCAACTATCGGTGCAGCAGGATGAATTAAAAGATGCCCTGCTGAAAGCGGAAAGTTCAACCCAAGCGAAGAGTAACTTTTTGGCCAGCATGAGCCATGAACTGCGAACACCTTTAAATGCCATTATTGGTTACAGTGAAATGTTAATGGATGATACCCAGGAAGGTGAGCAGGTATATTATGATTTAGGAAAAATTTGTAGCTCTGGTTTACATTTGCTTGGCTTAATTGATGATATTTTAGACTTGTCTAAGGTTGAGGCGGGTAAAGTGGAGTTTAAGCTTGAAGACACAGATATTTTTGAGTTGATTAAATCAACGGTGAGCATCATTAAACCTGTTGTTAATAAAAATCAAAATACATTTGAGCTAGATTGCGACAATTCAGTTGGGAGTATGGTGACTGACGGGCAAAGATTGAAGCAAATTCTATTCAATTTATTAAGTAATGCAGCTAAATTCTCCAAGCAAAGTAAAATGGGTCTGCGGGTTAAACGGATTCTGTTGGATGAAATTCAATTTATTCAATTTGTGGTTTGGGACACAGGAATCGGGATGAATGAAGAGCAGCAGAGAGCCGTTTTCCAGCCCTTTGCACAAGCCACACTCGATATTGGTCGACATTATGGCGGGACAGGATTAGGCTTGGCGATCACGCAAACATTTTGTGAGATTTTAGGGGGGTATATTGAAGTCCAAAGTGAATTGGGCAAAGGCTCCTCCTTCTATGTGTACATGCCTGTGAAATGCTATATCGACGAGTCTTATCTTGAAGGGCAGTATCAGTCTGAAAACTCACAATACTTTGATGTTTCAAGGAGGGGTGCATAATGGAAGATGCCATCATAGAGTTAGAGTCTAAAATAGCGTTTCAAGAAGATACGATACAAACATTAGATCGTGTGGTTATAGGGCAGCAGTCATCTATTGATTGGCTGGTTAAAGAAGTTAAATTGTTGCAATCTCAAGTCAAGAATTTAACGCCGTCCATTATGGCAAAAGAATCTGAAGAAACTCCGCCGCCTCACTATTAAAGAGCAGTGTTATGGTTAAAATTTTGGTCGTCGATGATAACGAGTTAAACCGGGAGTTACTGGTACGTCGTTTGAAGCCTAAGAATTATGATGTCTCTGTCGCAGGGAATGGGCCAGAAGCCCTAGAAATGATTGACGAGCATAATTATGATTTGGTGTTGCTTGATATCGTGATGCCAGGAATGGACGGTTTGGAAGTACTGACCATTATCCGTCAGCGTTTTTCTCTGGTTGATTTGCCGGTCATTATGGTGACAGCAAAAGATTTAGATGCGGATATTGTTAGAGCTTTTCAGCTTGGTGCAAATGACTATGTGACAAAGCCTTTAAATATGGCGATTGCCTTGGTTCGGATCGAAGCGCATGTGCGTCTGAAAAGGTTGGCAGAACTCCATAAAGAATTTTTGGGGATTGCCAGTCATGATATGAAGCGACCTTTGGCGCTCATTTTGGATATTATGGAGACCATTTCAGAGGATCCACCAGAAGGCATTATATTAACTGAAAATGTTACTGGGATATTTTCATTAGTGACCAATGCCTGTAAGCAAATGCAGTCTAACATTACAGACTATCTTGACCGGCATGCAATGGAAGATGGGCGGTTGAAATTGGTGTTAAGCTCCACCGACTTGAATGACCTTATCCAGCAGAGTGTTGATGGTCATCTTGAGAACGCTAGGCGAAAAGAAGTCAAAATTACCTGGTCATTGGCAGCAGACTTACCTTCAGTGCACATTGATCGGGCTAGAATTATTCAGGTGATTGATAATTTTGTTGGCAATGCCATTAAATTTAGTTTGCCAGGATCTGAAACTCGTATTGTGACTGAAAAAATAGACGGTAAGATTTTCTTTAAAGTGGTTGATTCAGGCCCTGGTTTATCACCGGAAGATATCAAAAAATTATTCAGCAAATACGCTCAAATGAGCGCAAAACCTACAGGTGGTGAGGAAAGCACTGGTCTTGGTTTGTCTATTTGCAAACAAATGATTGACTTACATGAAGGTGAAATTGGCGCGGAAAACCGTGAGGGGCAACAAGGTAGCGTTTTCTGGTTTTCACTGACGTTGTAATCGAGATGAATTAACACATAAAAAAAGCGGCTAAAAAGCCGCTTTTTTTATGTGTTATAGAACAACGCTTAAGGGCAGAGTTCTTTAACCGATTTCATCAATTCTTTGGCATCGACAGGCTTATTAAGGTAAGCATCGACACCTTGTCTCATGGCCCAAACACGATCAGTTTCTTGAGCTTTAGTGGTGACCATAATAATAGGGATGTGGCTCGTTGCTTCGTCTTTTTTTAAAGCCCTAGTGGCCTTAAAACCGTTCATCTCTGGCATAACAACATCCATTAAGATAATGTCTGGAGGACTTCTCTTGACCATCTCAATACCCTCAATGCCATTGTTAGCGACACTGACTACAAAATTATTTTTTTCCATAATGGTGCGGAGAATGTGTAGTTCGGTGGGCGAATCTTCAACGATAAGCACTTGCTTCATACTGACCTCTTTTCGGAAGGAATGTGCAAAATATAATAAACAGTATAGTGGCAAACTCAGCATTATCAATCGAAAATGAGCTGTGTATTGAAAAATGTCTCAACGACAATTTGGGGATTTTGAATCCACTGAATTAGGGAGCATTCCATTATTTATAAATGTCATCAAAAAAATTAAGATTTTGTCATCTTATTGAAATATAACAGTCTTTGTCGGCCGTTAGAGAATGCCTATGTTGTATGATGATATTTAACAGCAGTGAAAAAAATTTAATGGATGTGAGTGATAAAAATGAAAAATAAAACCGCTTGGTTTCTTGGTTGTTTAGTGTTGTCAGGTTGCCAATTTCCTGGGTTGACTAAACTGACTAATACCGATGTAAATGCCCAAGTGTGTCCCCAAGAAGTGCCGCAGCAATGCCCTGAGAATCCGGTTAAACCTGAAAAAGTAGAGGTGATCATTGAAGCGCCTGCTCAAATTGATGTGATGGCCATCTTGAGCTCAACATCAGGTAAAAAAGCGACAGTGCGGAAAGACAGTTATTTAGTCCCGTATGATATGTCACAGTGGTCTTGTGACGAATATATAGAACAGGCACAAGCAGAAGGGCATTTGTGGCGCTTGCAAAAATTATTACAATATCGCCCTCATCAATATCATGCTGAGTCAGGCTTAGCTGATTTATCCTTATTACCATTAAGTGTTGCGCCAAAGCAGCGTAATCGGGCAACGTTTCACTATCACAAAGTACATCAGGATGTTTTGCCAGACTTGTTGGCACTACTTAAGGCTGCAAACCAAGCAGGGTATCCACTGCGGGTTCAATCTGCATTTCGCAGTGTAGACCGTCAAAATTTACTGTGGCAAGGGTCAGTGAGGAGGCAAAAATACCAATATAAAAAGGCCGCTTATCGAGTGGCACCACCTTGCTTTAGTGAGCATGCAACAGGGCGTGCTGTTGACTTCTCTTTACCTTCAATACACACCAAGGTGGCGAGCCACCCGGTTTATCGTTGGTTACAAAAATACGCTGCGGACTACGGCTGGGAGCAATCTTTTATTAAAGGTGAGCCTGGTGTGGCCAGTCACATCAAGTCACCGGGAGTAATGGCTGAGGCTTGGCATTTTCGGCACCGTTCAATCCACCGGTAATGGGTTGGTTATCACCACTTTCGCACCTGCACTTTGCCCGGTTATGGTCGGCTGATACATCATTTCTGCACGTGCAGCAGGTTGACTAAAGCTACCGGCAGTGGTGGCGCTGGTTCGGAAATAAAAGTGATAATGCCCTTTGGGTAGCAGGGTGTAAAAATACTCCACTTGGTGGTGGCGATAATTCACAAAAGTGGGCTCAAGTGTTAATGGCTGTGAAGGTTTTGCTTCAGCAGGGGGTGTGGCAAGATTTGGATTAAGTAAGGTCACACCTGCAGACAGCGGCACAATGATCGCCACTTGGTGCCGTTGTTCAGGATTGGTTAGTTGTAGGTGTGTTTCTACAATATCACCCATAGTCAGAGGTATTTGGGTGGCTTTTTGCTGTAAGTCATATCGAATGGCGGGAATACCATCCCCTTGTAAAACAGCTTGTGATTGTTGTAGGGCAAAGCCGCTTGCAGTTGCTGCTACCTGTTCTGTTGGTAGGGTTGAAATCCAGGTTTGTTTAAGCTCAGCCGTCGCAGGTTGTGCTGCTGACTTATGCAGCGTTATTTGCTGAATGGTTTGGCTAGGTGCCAATGGCCATTGTTTGAAGGCACTCTTTTGTAATGAAAATACTGATTTTTTACCTGACTGATCGGTTAAGTCAACACTGATGTTGTCTTGATGCTTTTGTACGATATTTTTGCTTAAAGCAATAAAAGCAGCGCTGTTTGCATTGGTGTTACCCCACGCGTTGGTTGGCTCGTACAGTTTGTTGGTCAGTGCATCTAGTAGCTGTTGCTGTACCTTGGGTGCCTTTTGGGTATCTGTTAATGCCGTCAATACAGAAGAGACCGTTCTTGCTTCACTATTTAATAGTGCGCCTCCTGCGCGAATGGGTTTTTGTAGCCCCATGTATTGTGATTGTCCTTGGTGTTGCTGAATAATGATTTCAGACATCATTTTTTGCACAAGCTCGTTAACCCAAACCGTTGTGGAACTATCTGTTTGATTCAGGGCAGAAACCACTTGAGCCAATGAATCAACATTTAAAAATTGCGCGCGTCTGGCAAGTTCGGTGGTGTATTGCTTGTCCATTTTCCCAGCACTTGCAAGCGCGGTCATTGCCATGATGCGCTCGGCTTGCTGAAGCTCAGAGGCTTCTTCTGCCTCATTTGTTCTAAGAGACTGAGAAAGACCTCTTTCTAGCTGCTGTAAAAGTGTTTTGTCAATGGTGTAACCGGCTTGTTTGGCCTCAGTTAAAAATTGATATGTCCAGGCGCTGACTGAAATGTCACCGTGGGAACCCGGCCAATAACCAACTAAGCCTTGAACTGTAATCGCACCCTTAACCCAGTTGATGGTCTCTGATATTAGTGTGTCGATATCCGTTTTTTGTTTTAAGCCCATATTCAGCTGAAATTGGTTACTGGCAAGTTGTGCGCGAGCAGCACTAACGCGTTGTTCTGTGCAGCTAAATGGGTAGCGTAATAAATAATCTAAACCTGCTGCCATTTTTAACAAATCAGGTTGTGTTGATAGAGACAGTGACTGATCAATTAATCTGGCACCTGGTTTATCTACAGGCTTAAACGTACTGGGTTTATTGGGTTGTAAGGTCAGTAGTTGTCTGCTTTCTAAGGCGTGGTGGTTTGGAAAAATAGGAATGTTGGTGCTGAACCCATCTTGCGCTTTATCGTATTGGCGAATCACAGCGACAGTTAGGTCAATGCTGTCTGCAGTACTGTCTTTAGGTACCAAAAGTGGTAATGGGATCGGTGTAGCCGTAGATTGGTTCAAATGTACTTCAGGTGTTTTTTCACCGGTTAATGTGGCGCCTATAACTTTAATGCCAGTGAGGCTGTTACCTGCTTTGCCTTCTACAATACGAGCAATCGCGTGGGCTGTGAAGCTGTCGCCAGGTCTGGCAAAATGCGGCAGCGCAGGTTGCACAATGACGGGTAAGCGGATAGATAGCTGTCCTTTGACGAAGCCAAATTGGTCTTTTTTATTGATGACTTTGGCGCGTATTTTAAAATTAGTCAGGTTGTCAGGCAGTGTGACTTTTACTGTTAACTTGCCCGATTTATCAACAATGATATTCGGCTCATAATAAGGTACTGGCCGAAAATCTTTTCGAATGGTGACTTTGTCTAGTAGCTCTTCAGCTTCATCGTCATTTTCACCGCCCATATCTCCGCCCGGATATTCCTGCATGGGGATAAAGCCAAGTACTTCATTACGAGTATCTTTAATACCGATACTTCGATGTCGGTTGGGGATAAAATCAGGGAGCGGGTTTAAGCGAGCCTCTTGAGCAAGTGCAAGTACAGCTTGGTCAACCAGCCATAAAGTGACTTCTCCTGCTTGTGGTTGGCCTTTATGGTCAGTTAGGTGAATGTCGACAGAAACCGTTTCACCTGGTAGCGCTTTTTTAGGGTAGGTTAAAGCGATATTGAGCTTTTGTTCTACAGGGCTTACTGAGATCCATTGGGTTGATGCTAATGTTGCAGGCTTGCCTAAGTCCATCCCACTACTGCTCGGGTTGGTATTGTCAATGCGGCCACGCATGAGTAAAAAGTGAACGGGGATCGAAGGTAAAAAGGATTTTTCAATGGGTAAGGTAAAGCTTGCTTGGCCTTTCTCAACGTTGATCCATTGGTATTGGTGTTGCTGATCAGGTCTGTCGATAATGGCTAACACACGTGCCGTTTGGAATGGGCTTTGGAAGATAAAGGTTGCGATATCACCTGGTTTATATTGGTTTTTATCAGTGCTGACGTTAAAAACTTCAGACGGTGGTTGAGACCAAGTGACGGCTTGTTCGCCCCCGGCAAATAAATCAACACTCACACTTTGACGGCGGCCTAAGTTATCCGTGGATTCAACCTCAACAATATAAACACCAGATTGTGTAATGGGTAGAGAAAAATCTTTAGCAGCTTGTGTGCTTTCAAAATGGTATTCATGCAATGTTGAGTCGACGACGTCCGACACATATTTGGCTTTACCGTCAGAAAAATTGGTGGCTTCTAAGCGATTGTGCCACTGCCGATGTTTTAAGCGCAGGGTCACTTTTTGCCCTTTTATAGGGTCGCCATTCGCATCGACAACCAAAGCTTGTAGTGCAATATTGTTTGCAGTCGGTAAATATCGGGCTGTTTTTAAAGCCAACGTAAAGGGGGGCAGAGCGATGATTTGTTTGGTGCTAGACACCGTTTGTTCATCATCTCCCGTTACCGTGGATTCGACAATGTAGCGGCGAGGGTGTGCAGAAGGCTCCTTACTGGGGTCAATGTCTAACTGGCTGCTACCCAATTTATCGGTAGTATCATTTTGTTCCATTGCCGGTCTTGATTTAAAGGCACTATTACCTGAAAACCGGCCATCGGTAGAATAGTAAAAACCTGTTCGTTTTTTGGGTGACCAAGTATAGGGAAATTGGGTAACACGCCAGCGAACAGGTCTTTGTATGACTTTACCACCGGCATAATAATGTGCTGCCAACTTAACACTGAAAGGGGTGTCTAGGGGTGTTTTATCCGGGCCGCTTAGCTGAACTTCAAATTTTGGTAGTTGGTAGACCTCTTTAATAAAGCTTGCACTACCACAGTTTTCTCGTTTTTTATTATGCTGGTATTCAAAAGACACATAATAGTTACCAGAGGGAATATCTGTTTCATTGAAATTAAAATAGAAGCTGCCATATTCTGTTAGGCTGACAGGCTTTCGCCAGTGTTGCCCATCAGGGCTTTCAATCAGCACAAAGCCACGACCTGTCAGGGTTGAGATATTGCCTTGGTAAATCTGCCTCAGATAACCTTTGATATGTACTTCATGCTCTGGTTGGTAAATGGGTCTTTCCGTAAAGATATGGCAGCGGGTTTGTTTTTGTTCTGTGCGGTAAGAAAGCGTCTCTTGGGTCCACTGGAGCCAGGTTTGATAGCTGCTTTGCCAATGGTTATCAGAATATTTTTTGGGCGGTTTGGCAGGGTCCAGGGTTAAGCGATCATTGCCTGCTGTGACGGTGATACGGCGCATGAACTGACTGCTATTGTTGGGCTTGCCAGGGGCTTGCCAGCTCAATTGTCCTTGTTCATTGGTGTAGCCTGATTTAAGTGTGGTCCAGTGCCATCCCGTGTCACGGCTATTTGAGGCGCCTTCAACGGAGATTTTAGCATGGCTAACAGGCTTACCCGTTTTAAGCGAGGTGACGACAAAATTCACTTGGCTGTCGGCTTCAATGGTGCTCAGGCTCAGATCGGTTACTTGTATACGCACCCAGTGTCGCTTGCTAGACGCATCAAGCTCTCTTAAACCAACGAGGTAGGTTCCAGGAGCGTTATCATCAGAGATGCTGCTGAGTAATGGTTTTAAATCTAGGCCAAATTGATAAGCTTTACCGTTTTTATTAAGAGGGAGTGATACCAGTTTGGACAGACTGGGTGAGCCAAGTGCGTGTATGTGTTGTTCCAGTTCACTGCTGTTAATTTGCCGATCAGATCGATCATAAGGTTCTGGAATTTCCCCTGGGATTGGCGGTTGGATAGATTCATCTATGGTGACAGGGTTGCTTGGAAAGGGCCAAAATGAACGATCTTGCGCGTCTATTTTGTGAATTCTAATGTCGACTTTATCTTGGCCGCGGCCTGCGAGCGGAAAACGTTGAGGGCCAAACTGCTCTAAGATGGCCGATGATTTTTGCCAGCGTAAAAACTCAGATTGAGGTGGAAAATAGGCATATAAAGCACTGCTATTCTTAAGCGTTAGTTCTCGCTGTTGTGTATCTTGAATTGGGGCTTCATTAAGTTGTATGTGGTATTGAGTGTTGCTTAAAAAATCCCCGTGAATGGTTAAGTATTGACCTTCAGTTGTGAATCGTAATTGGCTGACTGATGGCGAAAAGTGGACAAGATTTCGTGCTTGTATTGGGTTGATTTTGGCCAGAGACTGATTGAACTGAAGAGTGATATTGCGCTTGTCACTGCTGCAAGCGATGGCTTGATTTTTATCGTACTGTACGCCTGATACCGGAATCACATACAGCTGATATTGGCAGCCAAGATGGGTCACTCGAAAGGGTTCTTCGGTTGTAAAGTGGTAACGATAGAAAGCATCGTCTGCTGAGGGTAACTGGGACAGTTGAAAGTGCACGGTAATGTGCTGGTTTCCGGCAATGGGGCTGTTTAAATCAATACGGTACTTAGCATGGCTTGACCAAGTTTTCCGTTCGATGGGCTTGATCGAAAAATGTTTGTGGTCTAACCACGTTGCCATCTCGCTAATGCCAGGTCTAGGTTTAAGTTCAAGGCGGAGTACTTTTGCCAATGTTGCTGGGTCAATCGGTGCTTGAAAAGACAACGTTAGATGATCAAGCGCCGCAGGCATATCACTATTTTTGGCCGGCCAGTGCTTGACGGGGGGCTGCATTAAACTATATAGGTCAGATGACTGTTGTGTTGTTTTCCAGGTGAACTTAGATAAAGCGGGCCAAGCTTTGCTTGGGCGAAATTGTAGGGTTTTATCATCTAGCCAAACAAAGCTGCCTGGATGGTTTGGCGTCACCTGGACGAATTTTTCTGGGTGGTCTTCAGGGCCTGGTTGTTGCCCTTGAGTTTGCTCAAAAAAAACGGTGACAGGGTCCCAAGCTCGTAAAAAATGATCAGGAACGATGACCGTTGTTTTAGCTTGTGCTGATAAGCAAGTTAAGAAGAGTAACCCGAATACTGACAATAAGCGCTGTATTGGCATCATAATTTATTCCTCTTCAAGTTGCAGGTAGCGTTGTAATACGGACTCGGGTGGTTCGTTACTGGGTTTGTTGATACCTACGGTCGCGAGTTGGGCCGACGTTGGAGAGCCACTAATATTGCCCGTTAAGGCAATATAGTAATGGCCCGCTTCTAAGTGGTGCATTTGTTCGATACCCGATCCCAAGTGTTTGCCATTGGCCTGATATAAATCAATCTTGACTGCCTCGTTGTTCGCTTTTAAACCAATACCAAAATCTTGGGTTTGGGCTAAGGTAAATTGGTACCAAGTTGTTTTTCCTGGCGCAATAAACGTGAATGGGTTTAGCCCTTCGACTGCGAGGGGAATAGCATCCGTGTTTTTTTGTAAAAGTGCTGTTTTTACATATGGTAAGTTGATGAGTTGTAACGTACTGCTCCCTGTCGGCATTAAAACATCTTGGCTGATGCCGACAGGGTAAAAGTCATGATAGAAATGGTCTTTGTTTTTAAAGCTTAAAATAGTGGGTGAATTTTGCTCTATGGAAATGGGGTAAGCTGTTTTTGATTGGTTCGTTTGGCTGTAAACGACTCTATTGTTATTGAGTGCGCTAGTTAAGAGGTGTGCGTTGTTGTGATTGGGGTTGAGTAAACTACCTTCAAACCAAGCTGCTGTTGCACCAATGTCTTGCTGAATGGTTAATGTACCTGAGCCGAGTATGTCGAGTGTGTGAGTGCCTTGTGAAACCTCACCTTGCTCATTGATGAACCAAGCGTTCTTGACATTACCCTTTAGTAATAATTTTCTGACCTGAGTATGCTTGTTGGTGACTTTTATGGTGTTAAGGTTCGGGCTAGTGGCCATGTTGAGATAAGGTTGCAACTCAGATAAAACATAGGTACTCGTTGCTCGTTTAGTATGTAGAGCTAACACACTGGGCGAGTCACTTAAATTAATGGTTTGGAAGGCATCATATTTGCCAGTAGTGGATATGTTAACTGCACTGTCTTTCGCCCAAAGCACTTGGCTGATGGTGTTCTTATTAAATAGCAAGACGGCTGTCTGTGGTGGAAGACTAAACTGGTACAACTGATGGTATGCCTTACCAAGGCTAAAGCTTTGTACTTGGTGAGCATCCAGGCGAATGGTTTTACTGCTTGAGGTGAGTGGGCTGGGCGTTGTTGAAGGGTTGATGGCCATTACCTGTAAATCAATATTGGTCTCTGAATTGGCTGAGTGGCTAAGCTTCAGATACTCAGATGTGTTGGTTGCTTGGTAGATTAAAAAGCCTGAAGGTTGAACAGCACTACCAGTGTTTGCAGGTGTTGATGCAAGCTGTAGTTGTGGTTGGTGTGTTTTTGACGTGGCAATGATGAGTCTGGGTGACTCTACAGGCGGTAATGTCAGTTGAGTACGTTTCGTTAACCACAATGATTGGCTTGTTACTAGGGCTGTTTTGTTCAAAGTTAAGACCTGAGCAGGGTTAAATTGAACGATCCAAACGGTGTTATCCAGGCCTGGTATGCTGCCATGTTTTACCTCGGAGGCGATTGGTTTGGACGGGCTTAACCAAAAAACAGGGGTGTCGTGATTCACTGTTAAATGGTGCGCGTGTGTCAGGTTGATTTTGCTGACGCGTATTGTATCTCCTGCCAATCTGGTTTTAGGTGCAACAGGCGTCTCAGTCACTTCGGTTAAGGCGTCACCTCTTAACGTAATGCCCTGCATGGTTATCTGAATGGCAGCCTTGTGGGCTGTGTTAGGCCATATTTTTAACCAATACTGTTGCTCAGGTTTTGGCAAGAATGCACTGTTTGGATGGGTTGAGTCTAGGGTTGCGATTGCAGGTGTGTTTAATGATTCGTGTACCGTTAAACGGTAGGCTTGGTTTGCTTGGCTGGTGAGCGTCATTAACGTGTTAGGGGTGTTTAATTTCAGCGTTTGAACCGCATGATTGGCTGTAACGGTGACGGTTTTTCCAGGTGCTAGGGTATTTGGATTTTCTTGGCTGGTCATTTTGACTAAGTGTATTTTGCTACCATTATTATTGCGGTTTTCCATATTTTGAATATTGAGTGAATACTCACCTGGCGCTAAATTTTCTTGTAATAAAAAATTCCAATTATTTTCTCTGTCATCTGAGGTGACGTGGTTGTTGTTGTTGTTGTTGTTGTTGTTG
>JABHGC010000083.1 GCA_018672285.1 Methylococcales bacterium | reverse complement strand
CAGGAAATGCTGATGCCAATTTTCGCAGATTAACCGATTGAACCTTGATTAGGCAGGTCATAATCAAGCTTAGGCACTTTACTCTGGCTAAATTCCAACCTAATGATGCTTTCAAAACAGCAGTTAGTTCTGTAATATCACTCATGGTGTAATCTCTTTTGGTTTGTTCTTATTATTATCATTTAACGATAGGTGGCAGCCGTTTCATTAAATGTTCCGAAAAGAGATTACACCATTATTTTCAATACCTTACAACTCCCTGAGTTTTTTGTCCTGTACAGTGAGCGGATATATTAAATGTACTGGATCAATGTGCAAAAAATTTTAGCTTCCCTGCACTTGATAATGGCTATGTCTATATGGCTGCAACAAGATTGTCGGTTTATACGTCGCATAAGTCATGGGGGGTAGTGGTGGAGGTATTTGGTTTTTCACCAAGATCTGAAGCTCCAAGCATTCAAATTTATACATTTTCAAATAAGTTGGCGAATAGAAATCCAGCCTCGAATGATGCTTCGTTAGAAGCCTATGAGAATGATATAAAAAACAACAAAAACAATGAGCTTAATTTTGTGTATCCCATAAATAACGAAAATTGGATGGATGATGAAGACCCTGAGTATATAAAAAGCGGTGCAAAAGTAGAGCTACGAGATGTTCTCGTTACTATGCCAGAGCTAGAAAAGTATTCACTCTATGGCATTAAGTTAGAAGAAAGTCAGCCCCTTGTTTATGAGTTATGTCGGTATATTGCAAGTGAATACCGAGATAAAGTACTTTGCACAGAGGTTGAACGGAGATGTAATTTAGGGTCAAGTATTGAGCTTTTGCTTCAGCTCGATGAGTGGTGTCACCCTGATATTGTAGAGGGGGAGCTGCCAAGTCAATCTGAAGTTTTTCAGCAAATTGCAGATGTAATAGTTTCAAAGGATGTCGCAAAATATAAGCCTACTCTAGAGCCAAATACACATTGGGTTAACTGGCCTGAGGGTGGGTCGTTATAAACCTAAAGCCTGTTAACACAATAGCTGGAGAGTGTATGGTAACCCGGAGTTGTCAATCGCCAAAGATTGGATAAAATACCCCTCCGGTATCTTTACTTCAGGAACGAGCTAGACGCTTTAAGAAGCCGTCACGTGATCCCGCATTGATCCAGCCAGTGGCGATCGTCTTGCTGAGCTCACTATTCACCCGGCCGCGATGGATGTGAGAGGGAGAGGCCGGAAAAAACACCAGCTTGCCTCGTTCCGCCACTTCATGATGCTGTTGCCAGTGGAATTCTGTGCCTGCTTCCGTCACAGAATCACAGTAGAGGATCCACGCTAGCACGCGGTGCATTGGCTCGGTGGCTTCATCGCTAATCGTCCAGTCGCAGTGCCATTGCCGAAAGCCCTCTCCTGGAGCGTAGCGTTGCAGGTTGAACACGGGCATTACAAACAACTCCTGATCTGGGCAGACCTGGCGGAACAGTTGTCGCTCTTGCAGATACTGCTCCAGTCCTGCTGAAACGCCTCGTACAATGATATCTGCAAGGGCAAATGCCTCGGGATCAGAACGGCTGAGCGCTACGAGGCTGATATCTGTCGAGACCTTGGCAGGCTCCGCGCTGCTGCCGCCGGGGCCAAAGGCCAAGCCTGGTCGCTGCAGATCCTGGCGCCGCTCAAAGAAGTCCATAACACCATCAGCAACAGCCTCGAAGCCAGCATTGCTGTAGCGACCGATCAATTGCATGTCGAGGACTCTTTCCAAGGAGACGACAGAAGTGCCAAAAGCGCCACTATGTTTTGTTTTATACCGTACTGAATGCTCTTAATAACCATCACGTTTGCCTTTCTTTGTTTGAACCTATTGCTGATTATCTTACTATACTTCGTTTAATGATATAGATGTTAAGTTTTGTATTTTCTCTTGGTGCGGATCAGGAATTACCAAGCAGGATAGATCGGTTTTAAGCGCTAATTACTGGTACTGCCTTAAAAAGAGGGTCAACGATAAGGTCGCGTAATTGTTTGGTCGCTAAGGGTTTTTGATTAGCCGTAATAAAAATGTCTAATTTATTACATTAGAGACATTAAGTAGCCGTATTTCCGTGTGCATCTTCTGGCAATGCCTTGTTTGTGCTGGTAGCTGCCTGATAATGGACTAGCCTGTTAAAAAATGGATGTCTTTATAAATCTTGTGTATCCCAGAGTAATTTAGCATAACGTTCCATTGGGATGTTCATTTCTTCTTGCAGCCATTCACCTTTAGCCAGTAGTTCTTCTCTTTTTATCGAGGGGATGTCATTTTTGAATGCGAGTACGATTGTGTTACCACTATCTACTTCGAAACTGAGTAGTCGGTTGTTAAATTCGAGCGCGAGTAATTCATCTAACTCTTCTCCTGAGCTAAGTGCGGTATGCCAGATATTGAGCACGAGGACACCATGCTTGTTAAGTGTGTTTTTACAATCGCGCAAGTAAGATGGTTGTACTTGTTTCGGCTCCATGCCTTCAAAGTTGTATAGATCTGAAAAGATAATATCGCTTTTGATGTCGGTGTTTTTCATGTGGTTCACTGCATCGTCTATATGAATGATGATGCGATCAGTGTCGGGTACGAAAAAATATTTTTTTGCGACCTTAGCCACGGCTTCACGGTATTCAACCGCGTGTATGTCCAACTCGGAGAAACTACTGAGCAGGTTTTTTGCCATTGAGCCAGCGCCCAGCCCCATAATGGTGGCTGTTTTTACTTTGGAGATAAACAATAAACCCGTCATCATGGCCTGGGTGTAGCTGAGATCTAGCCCATTAATGTCATTTAGTTTCATGCTACTTTGATAGATTTTCCTATCAAAGCTGAGAATTCGGCTGGTTCTTGTTTGGTAAACATAGATAGTGCCGTGCTCATCTGTCGTTGATGATATGCAGATTCCATTGATATTCATGGTAATTTAACATCTCTTGATTTCGGGCATGCAACTGGCCGAGCATGGTAATGGAAAATAGGGGGTGGTCTTTCTTCTTCCGTTTTCCCGTTGCGAAGGTCTGAAGTTACCCCCAATATTAGGACAGCTTGCTAAGTTAAGAATTGGTATGGAAAATGACGATAAATAGGAGTCAATTATCATGCCTAACAAGCGTAAACGTCACAGCTCAGAGTTTAAAGCAAAAGTTGCCTTAGAGGCAATCAAAGGGTTGAAGACAAGCAGTAAAATTGCAAGTGATTACCAAGTACACCCAGGGCAAATTAGTCAGTGGAAGAAGCAGCT
>JABHGC010000085.1 GCA_018672285.1 Methylococcales bacterium | reverse complement strand
GATTCAGGTGTTTATAGGTCATATTGGCCTCTGTAATGTGTTTGGTAGCTTATTACTTTACACCTGAGTCTTACTTTACTCTATAGGTGTTTTTATTTAGCTACGACCAGAGGTCATGCACTTATCATACGAATTCAGGAGTTATTTAATTACGAGCAATTTGATTTATGGATGAACAGGCCCGGTGTTGTTTTATCTCGTTTAGGATTGATTGATGGGGCTCGGCAATCGCTTTTGTTAAACCTCCATAAAAAGCGTTTAGCGCGAGCTGGCGTACCTGAGCAGTTAGTGGATTTGGCAAAATTGTCTGCGCCGAAAGTGGTGGTTAGCAAGGCGCTGAAAAAGGTTACACACAACAATTATATTGATATTCCTTTGTCTATGCAGGATGAAAAACAGGGTTTAACCGCCTTGCAAATTAAGGTGAACTCGATTCCTGTATACCCGGGGGCTGGGTTGAAAATTGCAGGGAATCAACTGGATAAAACGGTGATGGTGAAGTTGAGTCAAGGTATTAACCGGCTCCAAATTTTGGTAAGTAACCAAAATGGGGTGAACTCCAGTATTGTTGATAAAATTGTAAATAGTGTGGCGCCTGCTGTGGGTCGTGACTTATGGGTAGTCGCAATCGGGGTTTCAGATTATGAGAATGATCAGTTGGATTTAAATTATGCGGCAAAAGATGCGACAGATTTAACGCAGTATCTAGCGAAGCAAAAAGGTGTTTTTGACCATGTACATACCGCTCAAATATTGAATAAAGCCGGCACTAAAGAAATTATTAAAGCGGCTAAAAGCTTTGTGGCTAGAGCGCGTGTGGACGATACGGTGATGGTGTTTTTCTCTGGTCATGGATTTTTAGATGCCAAAATGGATTACTATTTTGGCACAACGGATATAGATCCTTATCATCCTGTCAAAAAGGGGCTCCCGTATGATGATATGGTGTCGCTATTAGCAGGCATTGATGCCCGAAAACGGGTGTTGTTTATTGATAGTTGCCACTCAGGAGAGGTGGATGAAGACAATACTGAGGTAGCTGAGCTGAATCAAACGATGGCGACTAAAGGCATGAGGATTCGCCGTTTTAAAGGGTTTAAAACGAAAAAGAAAGCGGGTTTATCGACAAGTTTTGAATTGCTCAAAGCCAATTTTGCTGATTTAACGGCGAATAATGGTGCCATCGTATTGTCGGCATCTACAGGTAATGAGTATGCATTGGAAAATGGCCAGTGGAAGAATGGGGTGTTTACCTTTAGCATTTTAGAGGCCATGTCAACGTTTAAAACCTCCAATGTAGATGTGAACAAAAACCAACAATTGGAAATGTCTGAATTGCGAGACTATGTGTATCGGCGAGTGAATGAGCTTACTTTCGGGCAACAACAACCAACGACTCGGCAAGAGCCGTTGGGGTTGGACTTTAGGATACACTAAACAGGGTTTGATCTAGTAAGTCTTGTACTTCAGCTTGAACGGTCACCGTTGGTGGTGCATTTTTAATGGCTTGCTTGATGGCCCACTTTAACTCCCTAAGGCAGAGTGATACTGCAACATCGTGCGCGAGTATAGATTGTAAATAGGCAGCGACCACCATCGCTTCAGTGCAAGGTGCTTGCTGCATAATGCGTTGCAGTTCTGCTCGTAACTCAGGTGTTATTGGTAGCTGGTTTAAAGCGTCAATACTGATGGAGGTTGTGCTTAACCCTCTAAATAATGCATTCAGTGCCTCTATAACCTGTTCGATGTCGTTGGCCTGCATTTGGGGTGGTATCACTGTTCTCGACTGTTCTTTCTTGTTTTGCCGTAATGTCGTCCTGAGTTTCGCAGGTTCAGGTATTTGAAGGTCCATGTCGCATAACTCGGCTTCTTCAAAGGTTGAATCAAAATCGGCAAGACCTTCAAAGTCGGCTACACCTGCCATGGGGGCTGCACATGGAAGTGCCATAGGTGCCATAGATTTGCTCAGTTCGGTAGAGCCAATACCAGACCAACCGGCTGCCATCATCTGTGGGACTTGGCGCAACTCAGGTAGGTTTTGTGCTGCGGTTTCTGCTGTTCTGGTTTCAACCACGATACAAGAAGTGTAGCGGCTCATTAATTGGTATTGGGTGGCCAATTGCGTTGCACTATCTCTATCTTTCATTACCGATAATCGTTGGTTGGTCAGTAACCGGCTAAGAGACTCGGGCTGTAATGATGACGGGTTTTGTTCAAAACTAACGTGTTCAACTTGAATATGTCCTGAGCTAAAGTGTGTTTGTATTTCTACAGAGCCGCTGGGTTGTTTGGTCATTTGTGCGCTGATAATACACGTATCACCACTGAACGCCGTTTCTGGAATGGTTTCATTGCTGGCATTAAATGGCCATTTTACTGTCATGGACTGAATTTGGCTGGCAAATATTCGTTGAAAGTGGCGGTGTACGTGTTCTGCCATAGACTCATTAGGTGAGACCAACTTCGCGCTGCCCCCTGTATCAGTTGCGAGCGTGCGAACAAAATTCTCTGAAACGGCATTGCCCACACCAACTGTAAATATTCGGCTATGTTGCTTTGACGCTTTTTGGGTAATGTCTACAGTAGATTCGTCGCCCCAAACTTCACCATCGGTGACCAAAAACAAGTCACTTTTAGGGCCTTGTTTTAACGCAATTTCAAGCGCGGTGAAAATTTCGGTGCCCCCCATGTCTGCATCAATTGTATTGGCCCATTGTGTGGCGTTTTGTATGGAGGTTTGGTTAGCAATAGCGGGTTCTTTATGCATTAAAATGCTGTCGTTACCAAATTTTAAAATGTTGAATCGGTCATTCGGGTTAAGCTCTCTTAGGGCTTGTTGTAGTGCTTTTTTGGCTTGAGAGATTGAGTCTCCTACCATGGATCCAGAGCAGTCAATCATGAAAATGATGGTTCTGTTGTTTCGAGTTGTGGTGGCATCCTCCGGTGGTGAATAGCTGAGTAAGCTGCAAAATTCTGTCTGATCGGTATCCCATACAAGGTTGATTGGGGTTGTTTTATCGATTTTAAAATTAACAATAAAATCCCTATCCATGGCGGCATCTATCAGTTTTACAAGTGTGTGGTCTTGCTGTTTCTCTAAGCTGATGTTGTGAGATGGGCTTTCAATCAATGCTGCTTTTAAATCACCTGATACGCGCATCTGAACAGAAAATTTCTGCTCATGGGTGAGAGAAGATACTGGTTGCTGTTGCGGCTCTAGTGGTGACTGGCCATAGCGTGGTGCAATGACGGAGGGGATGAATAAGCGTAAGCTTTGTTTGTCCCATTGCTGCACTGCGGTATAACGGTATGAAACCTCGCAGGTTTCTTTGGCCATTAAATTCCCGATGTTAACGGTAAACATGCCGGGTTCTACTTGCTGTAATAAAATAGCGGTATTGCCATCGGTAATGGCATCTTCATACTCCGCTTCAGCAGTTTGCTTGGCTTTGATTTGTCCTTGCAGGATTTTATCACCCAGTTTCACTGTGAAGTTAAGTAGGCAGGCATCCAATGGAATGCTGAAAGTATAAACAGCTTCAATATTGGTGTCTTCAGCGTTAAACCAATATTGCTTGGCCTCTATTTCGGTTACAAGATCTTGTTGTTCGATGTGTATTTGGGTGCCTGTGAGTGGCACTGATTGACCTTGCTGATTGATCATTTTTGCGATGGCTTGCATGGCGTAGTCCTCTATGAATGCTTGATATTGTGTAGCCACTCAGTGGTGAGTTTGGCGAGTGCTTTGAGTTGTTCTGGGCTTAACTTGGCAGTGCTGGGTTCTATGTGAAGTTCAATGCCATCGGCTAACACGATATGGCTCCAGACTTCTATTGTGCCGGCTCCTCGGGGTTTTGCGGGGGGTACATTGGCATTGCTGTCGTCCATGAGCTGTTTGATTCGCTCCAATGAAATCCCTTCACGTTGCCATTTATTTATGAGCAAGAGCTGTTCTAAATGGGTCTGTGTGTAATGGGCTGCACGCCCTTGGCCAATAGGGCGGTCAACCAGCCCTTGTTGGATGTAGTAACGAACAGTGCGCTTTGAGCTATCGCTCAATTGGCAAAGTTCATCTAGTGAAAAGTGTGTTGTTGTATTCATGGGAATTATATTAACGCATTAACTGTCAAGATCAACTGTCATGTTGTGTGGTGGCCAAAGTTCACGCCTTCAGTGTTGTTCAGTTTTGGTTAATTCGTGTTTGCTAAAGTACTTACATCACAAGGAACAGCAAAGGGAAGGGAAGTAAAATGAGTGTGCCAAGCAAAGCTAAGGCAATCAAGCTGGCCAATCCAG
>JABHGC010000304.1 GCA_018672285.1 Methylococcales bacterium | reverse complement strand
ATTCAGGTGTTTATAGGTCATATTGGCCTCTGTAATGTGTTTGGTAGCTTATTACTTTACACCTGAGTCTTACTTTACTCTATAGGTGTTTTTATTTAGCTACGACCAGAGGTCATGCACTTATCATACGAATTCAGGATGGATTCCTAAGACAGGTTCATGAAAGAGGCTGTAAAATAAGTCTCTATACCGCCTGTTTGGCAAAAGCAATTGCTCAGATAAGCGAACGTTTCAAGTAAATCATTGCCATACTAGAGCACAGGCAACACTGCACTTTACTTGAGACTCACAGTGATCATCACCACATTTAAAAACACATTACAAATCACACTTTTTTCAGCACTCGCCTACGGCATCCTTTGCCTCTACATAGACTACTCACACTTGTGGGTTGCGCTTGGTCATCGCTATCAATTATTCAACGACTCTATTTATTACTACGAAATACCCTTCGCCATTGCCCTATCCTGTTTAATTTTTTTCCCAAGTATCAAAAACAAATGGGTAAAATTTTTAGCACCCATTATCCCTATCCTCATTCTTTACGCGCTATTTGATACTTTTTATGATTTTCTAGGCCGAGCACCACACCCCTCAGATTTACAAAATGCCACGACCATTTTTGAGTTTTCAATCCCACTTGGCATTGCTGGCATTCTATTCATGTCACTCATTCCTATTGCCCTCATCACACTATTAATCCATGCCCACAAAGCGTGCTCAATCAAAACACTGCTCAGCTCAATCACATTAAGACTCACGCTAGTCACTTCGTTATTATTCACCGTTAGCAGCCAAGCCTTCACTGAGTTTCACCAAGATTTATTCAAGTACACTTTGTGGTCTCAAGAGTTCACCATCCGCGTGAATGGCAAGCTCTCTAGTTTTATTTATTATGCCAATGAAGAACGCAAAAACCGGCAAAAATTACTCGATCTTGCCACAACAAAAAACCCTGTCGATATTCAAGAACAACTGTATCCCGGCATGATTACAACCCCGAAAAACATCCACATTATTGTACTTGAGAGCTTTATAGACCCTAGGTTGATTCCACAACTGACCTTTAACAACCCCATATTGGCCGATGAATTACGCCCTTTCCTCAATTCAGATAAAGACTTCTCTCACATCACAACCTCTATTTACGGGGGCAGTACCGCCCAATCAGAATTTGAAGTGTTAACGGGTGTTAAAGCGCTTTCTAAAGTGAATCAAATTGAATTTAATGTGATGCAAGGTGAGGCCATTAACGGCTTTATTAACCGCTTACAACAAAATGACTACCGCGCCATGGCCACCATCGCCCCTAGCACCAGTTTTTTTAACTCAAAACAGGCGTACAAAAGCCTTGGCTTAACTGACATCGAATTTTTAGAAGACGAACGTGAAGCCCGCGGCTCCACTGCAACAGACGCTATTTTTGATGGGGATTTACTAGAACAGAATTTGTTGCGCGTTAAAAAAGCGATGAGCAAATCAGATCGTCCTATTGTTAACTATGTGCTTGGCATGTACGGCCATTATCCTTATGAAAGAGACCACGACAAACGGCCTGATGTCGTCGCCATCAAAAACGGGAATCGACATTTATGGCACATATCCAACCAGTTTTACTACCGAACCAAAGCACTTGGGCAACATTTAAAAGCACTGACAGCACTAGATAAAGATGCCATAATTTTAATCACCAGTGACCACTTACCTTCAGTACTTTCCAAACAGGTGAAGTATCAGTTCAAAAACACCACCAATATTGCGCTACTGATTCACCAAGGTAAATCCATAGACATTACTGGAAAGCATTTACACGAATTACCTTGGTTACTTTGGGATCTGGTTGTAGGGAAAAGCTACGATAGAAACCTCTCTGACGATGAGATGAGTGCGCTTTATTTTAAAGCTTTATCTGAGAGTTTGGTTTTACAGTAATTTTTGCCAGGCAGAATGTTGCTTAATTAATTTTAAAGCTTGTTGCAGCAAGGTTTTACCTGGCTCAGTATAATACCAAGTAGACGCGCCTGAAGGGTGAGGTAGTGAAATCACATCACAAGGATGCTCAAATACCTTTGCCCTCGCTTTAGTACCAATCACTTTGGCGAGTGTTGTCACCGGCATAAACTGACTGATCGCCAGCTTCCCGACCGGAATCACCAATTGAGGTTTGATGATGTTCACCTCTTGTTGCAACCAATTAGAACATTGGCGGATCTCTTCTTTCGTCGGCACTCGATCCCCCTGTTTGGCTTTTTTACCTGGGTAGCAACGGCAGATCGCCGACATTGTGATCCGCTGCCGTACCTCAGTTTCAGCCATCCCAATTTGCTCAAACCATGAAAACAGTTTTTTCCCGGCTGTCCAGGCAAAGGGTTTGAGTACCTCCACCTCCTTAAACCCAGGCGCCTGGCCTATTAGCATAACGGATGAGTCCACGGCTAAACCATGCACTGGAGGGCCTGTCATCAACGTACACTGGCCGCACTGCTCTAACTGTAGGTGCAACTTTTGCAAAGCCTGTTTTTTGTCGCTCATCATTCAAAGTCTGTTTTTAATACTGCAGATTGGACAACCTGCCTCCATTAGTTTGAGTGAATACCAATATGTTTTGGTGTTCTTAATGCTCTTAATCTTTTATTTGGCAACCATAGCAACATTGCCGCTAACCAAAGCCACAATACAGGCGGTTGATTTTCTGCTGGTTTTTGACGTTCGCTACGATGACCGAGACCCGAGGTTGTTGCATCACTCGTCTTAATATGACGAAACATTGCCACTTTTGGTGACGAACTTTCTGACACTGCTGCTGTTATTTCCCAAACTCCAGTCGTATAAACCAGCCCTTTTTTCCATAATTACCGTCGTAATGTTTTCGTTTTCTTCTAACGTTAATTCGAGAACCTAAATTTCTCACAGCAGTTTAAATATTTTTAGAGGGGTAAATTTCT
>JABHGC010000303.1 GCA_018672285.1 Methylococcales bacterium | reverse complement strand
GATATGGATGGAACCTTACTAGACCTGCATTTTGATAATTATTTTTGGTTAGAGCATGTGCCAAAACGGTATGCTGAGCAACAAAACATTTCTTTAGAGCAATCAAGCAAGTACCTCAAGACCTTGTATCACGACATTCAGGGGACGCTTAATTGGTACTGTCTAGATTATTGGACCAATGCTTTGGATATGGATATTGCGCTGTTAAAAGAAGAAGTGGACCACCTCATTGCGGTTCATCCGCATGTGATCGATTTTTTAGATGAAATTCGTCGTCATGGTAAGCGGGTGGTGATGGTGACCAATGCCCATGAAAAAAGTCTCTCTTTAAAAATGGAAAAAACGCAATTAGGCGGACATTTTGACCGCTTAATTACGTCTCATGAGCTAGGGGTGCCAAAAGAAGATGTTGAGTTTTGGAGCAAACTGCAGTCGATAGAGCCATTTGAGCTATCGAATACATTACTGGTAGATGATAGCCGTAGTGTATTGGAGTCGGCAAAACGATATGGGTTAGAGCATATTGTCGCGATCTCAAAGCCTGACTCAAAGCAGGCGGTTAGTGCGATTGATGGGTTTACTTGTGTGGAAACATTTGATGGTTTAATTGCTGAGCTAAAAGCACTCTAAATGGGGGATGACCAACTTTTAAAGCGATTTTGGCAGTAAGTTAAGAGGCTGTCATAGTTTTCAAATAATAGGTTAAAGCTTTCTTCTGCGGGCTCGTCAAATTCGCAAAACTCATTGCTATAGTCCCGGCAGGCATTCGGCCTGGTTTCGTATATGCCACAACCCCCGTCTTTTAGTAAGTGTTGGCACTGACCGCTTATGAGTAAATACCAGCCATCTTCTTCTTGGTAAATGCTGATGTGATCGTGTGAGACTTGCCAAAGTAAATTCTCAAAATCGATTTTTGAGCGAGGCGTTTCGATTTCTTGAGTGATATAGCTACAACAAATGGCAGGCTTGCAAAAACTGCATTTGTTTTCAGTCGTGATTTTAACGTCAGAAAGCATGGTTGGCTCACAGCGTGGCAATGGTCGCGCTATATTACCTAAACCTCGTCGTAGTTAAAAGCATCAAAATAATCACTCTTTTCAAATGATTGGCTGACTTGAATTTTTTTCATACCTGTTGGGGTTTTGAGGGATAATATATCACCCGGTTGTAGCACCAAGTGCTTGGTGATAATGGCGGCTGCAATTTTTAACGAAGGAATGGCATCTAGCTGAATGCATTCAAGTGTTTTATTTTCACAGGTTATCGGTTGGATATACTTGGGCACGCCAGGGATGGTCTCTACGCCAATTTCCATAATACCTTGCGGATTATTTCTCAGCCAGCGAACCACAGTGAGTGTGAAGGGGATGGCCTTAGGGTTGTTGATGTTTTGGGCGACACCTAAAATTTGTCCTACATTCACTAACTCACAGTGCTGAGTACAATTTAATAAAAATCCTCGCAGTGCTTCGTTCTTTATTTTCCAGCGGCTAAGATTGTGATTAGGGCCTTCATCGGGCTCATCATCACTGACTTGAATGCCATAATTATGGTCTTCGTCGGTAGAAATTGCAGCTTGGTTTCCACTAATGAAAAATAACAGTGATTCAATGCTGGTGGCAATATGTGCTTGTTTTTCAACGCTAACCCGTTTTGCAGCTCGACGTTGTTTTACCGCTTGTAAGTTGGGCAGTAAAATATTCAGTAAGGTCAATTCTTTGTCATAAGACTCATTAGGATTATTGACTTTCTGAGTAACCTGCTCGATGAGAGGAATCACGTTTAGCGTGCGTAAATCAGCTATCGGGCTATCGGTATAGTCGTCTAAGTTTTCAGGTAAGCGGCTGCATGGGTGAGGGGAGGTATCACTCCCCATGTCGATTAAAAATAATCCTTCTGAGTGGTTGGGTTTATAGCCACTAATATTGCATTCGGCTGCATGGTGCTTTAAAAAGTCATTTAAGCGAACAAGTCCGCCATCTGGTAGGCGAAATGGGTCAGACAGCGTAATTAGTACTGAGCGTATGTAAAGCTGTTGCAAAGGGATTTTGTCGTCAGAATCCCTGAGTGGAAATGCCACACTCGTAAATTTGTGTTCTTCAGCAAATAAATATAGCTGATGGAACTCTAATAAATTGAATGGTGGGCTAGCAGAGTAGGTGCGGTAAGCATGCATTAACCCTAAAAAGAGCATTTCTGTCGCGCGGAAACAGGCTAAGGTGACGACTTTATTCTTTGCATGATTTTTGTTGCTTGAGAGCGCTTGTTTGATGATGATTTTATAACCACTAGCCAAGCTCTGGCATAAAACGCCAATTCCTTTAGTGATCGAGGTTTTAACATCGTCTGAAACGGGGATATGTTGCAGTCTACTGGCATCAAACGAGTAAAAAATTGAGGTAATGGACTCGTAGTACACTTCTAATAATTTAATACGCTGGGTTGCTGTCATGGGCTCCTCATTAAGCAGTGGGAGCCTAGCGAGCAGGGTTGGAACAGATTGTATTAAATTGAGGATCGGTTGGTCGCCCAGCCATTTTTTGAGCTTTTTATCTTTTAACTCAACAGAAGGGTTATTATAGTTATTTTGTTCAGGTGCATTAATTAGTAAGGTCTTCATTACCCATTAGTCTAGTTGATAACTGAAAAGTTTATGCTTTTTTTGTTTATTTCACAGTTTTTATGCTTGGTTACTTGAAAAATAGCAGTGCTCTGATATATCCTTATGGATAATTGATCGCGTTCATCAATTTCTCAAAACAATTGTCAGAACAAATTTCGAGTATCTCATTTTAATTTCAAATCAATAATCTGTGGAGTAATCACCGTGAGTGAGCATATTACTTATGCAACCGACGCGTCTTTTCAAGACGAAGTGTTAAGTGCTGGGGAGCCTGTTTTAGTCGACTATTGGGCTGAATGGTGTGGCCCATGCAAAATGATTGCACCCGTTTTAGATGAGATTGCCGGTGAATACGTTGGTAAATTGAAAATCGTTAAGCTTAATATTGAAGACAGTCCTGCTGCGCCACAAAAGTATGGTGTGAGAGGCATTCCTACCTTAATGTTATTTAAAGGTGGTGAAGTCGAAGCGGTTAAAGTTGGCTTTGTCAATAAATCCCAGTTAACTGCCTTTTTACAAGAGAATCTTTGACAGTAAGCCTGTATAGGCTAGACTGTTGCTATGAATCACGGCTTACTCTCACAAGCCGTTTCTAATTGCATTATCACTCCTTCTTAAAGAAAACCTACCTTATGAATCTCACTGAATTAAAAAAGAAAGCACCCGCTGAATTACTCAACATCTCTCGTGAGATGGGTAATGAAGCAATGGCTCGGGCACGTAAACAAGACATTATTTTTGCTATTTTAAAGGCCCACGCCAAAAATGGTGAAGACATTTTCGGTGATGGTGTACTGGAAATTTTACAAGATGGGTTTGGTTTTTTGCGCTCAGCAGACAGTTCGTACTTAGCCGGACCTGATGACATTTATGTGTCGCCAAGTCAGATTAGGCGCTTCGGGTTGCGAACGGGTGATACCGTATCTGGTAAAATACGCCCACCTAAAGATAATGAGCGCTACTTTGCGTTGCTGAAAGTGGGCGAAATTAACTTTGAGCCACCTGAAAATGCAAAAAACAAAGTTTTATTTGAAAACTTAACGCCTTTATTCCCAACTGAAAAATTTCAGCTAGAGCGCGGCAATGGCAGTACAGAAGATGTGACTGCACGAATTGTGGAATTGGTTTCTCCGATTGGTAAAGGTCAACGTGGTTTGATTGTTTCTCCGCCAAAAGCGGGTAAGACTATGATTATTCAGAATCTTGCACAATCTATTGCGCTGCAGCATCCAGAATGTATTTTGATTGTTCTACTGATTGATGAGCGTCCTGAGGAAGTAACAGAAATGGCAAGAACCGTACGCGGTGAAGTGGTTTCAAGTACTTTTGATGAGCCTGCGAGTCGTCATGTACAAGTTGCTGAAATGGTTATCGAAAAAGCCAAACGTTTGGTAGAACATAAGCACGATGTGGTGATCTTGTTAGATTCAATCACCCGGTTAGGGCGGGCTTACAATACTGTTGTGCCTTCGTCGGGTAAAGTACTAACAGGTGGTGTGGATGCGAATGCATTGCAGCGCCCTAAACGATTCTTCGGTGCGGCTAGAAATGTTGAAGAAGGGGGTAGCTTGACCATTATCGCGACAGCTTTGGTTGAAACGGGCTCTCGTATGGATGATGTGATCTACGAAGAATTTAAAGGTACTGGTAATATGGAGCTGCATCTTGATCGTAAGATTGCAGAAAAACGTATTTATCCTGCTATCAATATGAACCGTTCAGGTACTCGTCGTGAAGAGAAGATGATTGGTACTGCTGAACAACAAAAAATGTGGATTTTGAGAAAAATCTTACACCCCATGGAAGAGGTCGGTGCGATGGACTTTATGCTAGAGCGGCTTAAAGTGACCAAAACCAATGTGGAATTTTTTGAATCAATGAAGCGATAATGGTGGCCCCACAAAGGGGGCGTCATAGCGAATAAAAAGCCCCTTGTTGATGCTCAGCAAGGGGCTTTTTTGTGTGCACTATACGCTGACATTAATAGGCTTAATATCCCAAACCTTTTCTGCATATTCTTGAATGGTGCGGTCGCTGGAAAATTTCCCCATATTGGCCATATTTAAAATAGACTTTTCTAGCCAAGCGGCCCGGTCTTTGTAAAGTGCATCAACCTGTGACTGGCATTCGATATAGGATTCATAGTCTGCAAGTAGCCGGTACCGGTCTTCACCTAAAAGTTCATCGACAATATTTTGAAAGCGGGTGGGTTCAGTGGGTGAAAAGAAACCGTTGCCGATCATATCAACGGCTTCTTTGAGTTCTGGGTTGGCATCATAGTACGAGCGTGGAGAATAACTTTCGGCTAGTTCGTTAATCTCTTCGCTGGTTTTGCCAAAGATAAAGATATTCTCTGCACCGACTTCTTCCATAATTTCTATATTTGCACCATCTAACGTACCAATGGTTAAGGCGCCATTTAGCGCTAATTTCATATTTCCCGTTCCTGAAGCCTCTAGACCTGCTGTGGATATTTGTTCTGATAATTCGGCTGCAGGAATAATTTTCATGGCTGTTGAGACGTCATAATTGGGAATAAATACAACCTTGATGAGTTCTCTGATATTGGTATCGTTATTGATGGTGTCGGCAATGTCGTTAATTAATTTGATGGTCAGCTTTGCAATGGCATAACCTGGGGCTGCTTTCCCTGCAAATAAAATGGTTCTGGGGACATAATCTTGTTCTGGGTTTTTTCGGATACGGTTGTAGGCGGTGATAATGTGCAATACGTTGAGTAACTGCCGTTTATACATGTGAATGCGTTTGATCTGTACATCAAATAATGAATCATGGCGGAGCTTGATGCCCGTGCGCGCTTCAATGCACTTCATGAGCTGTACTTTGTTGTGGCGTTTTATCGCTGCAAAATTTGTTTGAAAATCTTCATCTTTGGCCAGCGGTATTAGTTGTTTTAACTTCTCTAGTTGAGCGGGCCAATCGGAATCAATGTGATGATTAATAAGCTCAGCAAGCTTGGGGTTGGATTCATTTAACCATCTTCTGGGTGTGACGCCATTGGTAAGGTTGATGATTTTTTCAGGGTATAGCTTATTGAAGTCAGAAAATATGGTGGTCTTCATCAGTTCTGTGTGAAGTGCCGCAACGCCATTGACTTTATGGCTACCGACGATGGCTAAATGCGCCATCCGAATGCGTTTGTCATCACTTTCTTGAATAATGGATAAGCGCTTTAATAAGGCTTGATCACCCGGAAATTGGTGTTTTACTTCGATTAAAAAATAGTGGTTTATTTCATAAATGATTTGTAAATGTCTTGGTAACAGTTTTTCAAATAGGGACGTTGGCCATGTTTCTAAGGCTTCTGGTAGGAGCGTGTGACAAGTATATGAGAAGACTTGTTTGGTAATATTCCAAGCCTGCTTCCATGGGAGGTGGTTGAGGTCGACCAGTACGCGCATGAGTTCAGGTATCGCAATGGCGGGGTGCGTATCATTGAGCTGAATGGCAACTTTGCAGGGTAGGTCATTGAAGTCTTGATGGGACTTTAAAAAGCGCCGCAAAATATCTTGAAGAGAGGCGCTCACAAAGAAATACTGCTGTTTAAATCGTAACTCTTTACCACGCAAGGTAGAGTCATCGGGGTAGAGCACCTTTGACAGAACTTCCGATCCATTTTTGTCGGCGACGGCCTGAATGTAATTCCCTTCGTTGAAATATTGTAAATCAAAGTCATGTGTGGCCTTAGCGGACCACAGTCTCATATTGTTAGTTGTATCGGTGCCATACCCTGGAATTGGGCTGTCATAAGCCATCGCGATGACTTCTTCTGCATCGACCCAATGATGGCATGCTTTGCCTTCTTCCGTTGTGTATTCAACTACTCGGCCGCGAAATTTGATCGGGTAGGCCACTTCTTCTCTGGGAAACTCCCAAGGATTCCCATTGCTTAGCCAATTATCAGGGTGTTCAACCTGGTATCCATCGTAAATTTGTTGGGCGAACATGCCGTATTCATAGCGGATGCCATAGCCATATCCAGGTAATGAGAGGGTGGCAAAAGAGTCTAAGAAGCAAGCGGCTAATCGGCCTAAGCCACCGTTGCCGAGTGCTGCGTCATGCTCTAGCTCGATGATTTGTTCTAGCGTTAAACCCATTTCGGTTAGGGCTTGCTTAATTTCTTTTTCAAAATCAAGGTTGAGTAAGCTATTGCCCAAAGTGCGACCAATCAAGAATTCCATTGAGAGGTAGTACACCCGTTTTACATCTTGGCGATAATAGGTACGCATCGTTTCCATCCAGCGATGAATAAGATGATCTTTGACTTTGTGTGCTGTGGTTAAGTACCAATCTCGTTTAGTGGCAGTAATGGGGTCTTTGCCAACACTGTAGATTAGGTGGTGAGACAGGGCGCGCTTAATGGCATCAATATTCGTGCTAATGCGTTTGTCGACAGAATTTTGATCCACAGGCGTAGCCTCAATAGGTTAAAAGAACGATTATCAATGATGTGTGTGAATTAGTCATGACATCAATCATATTTGTACCCAATTATAGTCAACAATACTCTGGGTAGGGGTAGGATCTGCAGGTTAAAAGTGGCATGCTTGGATGAATTATGAGTGAGATAAAGGGGGGATTATGAAGTGGCTGGCTTACTTGCTCTGTTTTTTGAGTATGGCAACATCATCGGCGGCTGAGTCCTTGTATGCGGTAGTGACTGAAGATGATTTTGATGATGTTAAATCGGTGATTTTAGAGGGAATTGCGGCACAAGGGATGTCTTTGAGTCATGTGTCTGATATTGGTGTCATGCTTGATCGAACCGGTAAAGACCTAGGTTATAAGCAGCGTGTTTATGGCAAGGCTGTCGCGATTGAATTTTGTAGTGCGTATTATTCTCGAAAAATGATGGCAGCAGACCCGAATAATATCCGTTTTTGTCCATTCAAAATTTCCATATACACCTTGCCCAAAGCGGCAGAGCAAATTTATATTGTGTATAACCTGCCTGAGGTGGATGTGACAGCTAACCCGTGGTTACCTGAGTTTGCGAGTATTATGCAGGAAATTGTGGCAAAAGCGGTTGAGTAACAACCGCCCGTTATTCTTCAGCTGTTTGTTTTTACAGTGCTTTAAAGCCAATGTCGGTTCTAAAGTAAACATTTTCCCATTGGATTAAATTAACGCCTTCATAGGCGCGCGTCTGTGCGGCCTTCACGGTGTCACCTAAAGCGCAAACGCAGAGCACTCGACCACCTTGAGTTAAAGTGTCGTTGCCTGATTGGATGGTACCAGCGTGAAATACTTTAAGGTCATTCTCGCCAAATTTGTCTAGCCCATGAATCACTTTGCCTTTTTCGTAGGCGTCAGGGTAGCCTCCCGCTGCAAGTACGACGCCAAGGGCAGTTTGTGCATGCCACTGAGCTGTCGTTGTCTCGAGTTTTTGCTCTAATGTGGCTAAACATAGTGCGACTAAATCGGACTGTAAGCGCATCATGATGGGTTGTGTTTCAGGGTCACCAAAGCGGCAGTTATATTCCAGCACTTTTGGGCCATCGGCGGTCATCATTAGGCCGGCATATAAAAAACCAACATAGGTATTGCCTTCGGCGGCCATGCCATTAACCGTCGGTTTGATGACTTCATCCATCACTTGCTGGTGTAATGCATCTGTGACTAAGGGGGCTGGAGAATAGGCACCCATTCCGCCTGTGTTAGGGCCTTTGTCGCCATTATCGCGGGCTTTATGGTCTTGTGAAGTGGCCAAAGGCAAGATGTTTTTACCATCGCTCATCACGATAAAACTGGCTTCTTCACCGACTAAAAACGCTTCGATAACGACTCTGCAGCCGGCATCTCCAAAACTGTTGCCAGACAGCATATCTTTAACGGTGGTGCTGGCGTGGGCTTCATTTTCAGCAATCACCACCCCTTTACCCGCTGCTAAGCCATCGGCTTTTATGACGATGGGATAGGTGTTTTGTGATTGTAGGTAGGCTATGGCTTTATCTTCTTCGGTGAAGGTGCCATAGGCTGCACTTGGGATATTGTGTCGTTCTAAAAAGTCTTTGGTGAAGGTTTTGGAGCCTTCTAATTGGGCCGCGCCTTTGGAAGGGCCAAAGCATTTTAAGCCATTTTCTGTGAAGGCATCGACAATGCCTTCAACGAGTGGGACTTCGGGGCCAATGATGGTTAAGCCAACGTCATTGTTTTTGGCAAAATCGATTAGGGCTGGAAAGTCAGAGACAGATAAGTCGATATTTTCGATGTTGGGTTCTAATGCCGTTCCCGCATTTCCGGGGGCAACATACACGGTGTTAGCCAGTTCTGATTGTGCCGCTTTCCATGCGAGTGCATGCTCTCGTCCGCCACTGCCGATAATGAGTACGTTCATGGTTTTTTACTCGTCGTAAATTTATAACTGCTGAGCTTGAAATTGCCTGCGGCTTCCATCGGAAGCGCAGACAGGGTAATGCTTAGTGTCTAAAGTGACGCATACCGGTGAAGACCATGGCAATGTTATGCTCATTGGCAGCATCAATCACTTCTTGATCGCGCATGGAGCCGCCAGGTTGGATAACAGCGGTAATGCCTGCAGCACCGGCAGCATCTAAACCATCGCGAAATGGGAAGAATGCATCTGACGCCATCACAGAACCGGGTACTTCTAGGTTTTCGTCTTGAGCTTTAATGCCTGCAATCTTAGCGGAGTACACGCGGCTCATTTGGCCTGCACCAACACCGATGGTTTGACCATCTTTGCAGTACACGATGGCATTAGATTTCACGAATTTAGCCACTTTCCATGCAAACTGAAGATCTTGCATTTCCTGCTCGGTTGGTTGGCGCTCTGTCACGATCTTTAAGTCTGACTCGGCAACAACACCATTGTCTCGGCCTTGTACTAATAAACCACC
The DNA here is from genome assembly GCA_018672285.1 of Methylococcales bacterium. GTDB lineage: Bacteria > Pseudomonadota > Gammaproteobacteria > JABHGC01 > JABHGC01 > JABHGC01. Next base: position 12,117 of record JABHGC010000303.1, on the reverse strand, counting down.
GCTGACGCGGTTAAAATCTAAGCCTTCCATCGTGCTGTTGGCCCATTGGCCGGTTGAGAGCACGCGAACGTTTTTCTTGGCACTTAGCGCTTCAAGTGCATCTTCTGCAATACTTGGGGCGATGATGACCTCAACAAACTGACGGTCAATAATCGCTTGTGCTGTTTCAACATCTAAGGCCCTGTTGAATGCGATAATGCCACCAAAGGCTGAGGTTGGGTCGGTTTTGAAGGCTCGGTCATAAGCTTCAAATAAGCTGCTGCCAACAGCAACACCACAGGGGTTTGCATGTTTGACGATGACGCACGCGGTGTCATCAAATGATTTTACGCATTCAAGCGCAGCATCTGTGTCGCCAATGTTGTTGTATGACAACTCTTTACCTTGGTGTTGAACAGAGGTCGCGATGCAGGCATCAGCTGGGTTGTGTTCAACATAAAATGCAGCACTTTGATGTGGGTTCTCACCATAGCGCAAAGACTGTACATGCTTGTATTGTAGGTTGAAAGTGTTTGGAAAGGCGGCTGTTTCTTCGTCGTTAATGCAACCTAAGTAGTTGGCAATGTTGCCGTCGTATTTTGCTGTGTGTTCAAACGTTTTAACGGCGAGCTTGAATCGGGTTGCTTGTGAAATTTCACCACTGGTTTTGATTTCGGCGAGAACATCGTCGTAATCATCTGCATTGACGACAACGGCGACGTCTTTGTGATTTTTCGCAGCAGCTCGAAGCATTGTTGGTCCGCCAATATCGATGTTTTCGATGGCTTGTGCCAGTGTACAATCTGGTTTAGCGATGGTGGCTTCAAAAGGGTATAAATTCACAATCACAAGATCAATCGTTGGGATGTTGTGCTCGCTCATGGCGGCATCATCTGTGCCGCGACGACCTAATAAACCGCCGTGAATTTTAGGGTGTAGTGTTTTTAAGCGGCCATCCATCATTTCTGGAAAGCCGGTGTAATCTGAAACTTCAGTGACTGGGACGCTGTTGTCTTGTAATATTTTTGCTGTACCGCCAGTGGATAATATTTCGATGCCAAGCTCGTTAAGGGCTTTAGACAGTTCGACAATGCCTGATTTGTCCGAAACACTGATGAGTGCGCGTTGGATCTTCGCCATGTTGTTCTTCCTTGAGTGGTGAGCTTGCAGCGCTTCAGATAACGCAACAGGTTATCTGAGCGGTTGCAGGTGTTTATGACACTACAGTTCGTACTGACTGAGTTTTTTTCTGAGCGTACTACGGCTGATGCCGAGTACTTGTGCTGCTTTTGATTGGTTGTTCTGGGTGTACCCCATCACGCTTTCTAGTAAGGGTTTTTCAACTTCAGAAATAACAAGTTGATATAAGCCAGTCGCGTGATTTGAGCTCACTTGGTCAAAATATTTTGACATCGATTTTTTAATACATTCACTGACCAAGTCATCCTCCACAGCCATTTCTGGAATGGATAGGTGAGATATGACTCTGGTTGTTGCCGTATTGTGTTGGCTCATGCTGCGATGTCCTCCATGATGTCTTCAGCAAAAATGATTTTTATTAACGCTATTTGTTGTGCTGCTGTGGTGAGCGGGTTAAAGCGCTGTCTGAGGGCTTTTTGGTTGGCATAGTGTTGCACATACCAAGCAAAATGCTTGCGTGCGATTCGTATGCCTAGGTACTCACCATATAAATTATGTATGTTGGCAATGTGTTGTTGTATGAGCAGGCTCCGAGCCTCCTGGCTGGGAGCGGCTATTTGTTCGCCTGTGGCTAGATAGGTTTTTATCTGATTAAAAAACCACGGTTTGCCAAAAGCGCCGCGGCCAATCATGAGGCCATCTGCTTTGGTGTATTCTAAAACGTGTTTGGCTTTTTCCACGGTGGTGATATCACCATTGGCTATCACGGGAATATTGGCCGATTGTACAACGCTGGCAATGGTTTCGTATTCGGCATTGCCTTTAAAACCGCATGCTTTTGTTCTGCCGTGAATGGTGAGGCTTTGAATGCCGCAGTCTTCAGCTATTTTGGCGATGTCTGGGATATTTTTATGTTCAGCATCCCAGCCTGTGCGGGTTTTTAAGGTGACAGGCACCGTTGAGGCGTCCACTACTGCAGTCAATATTTGGCTAACGAGCTTGCTGTCTTTGAGTAGGGCGGAACCTGCAGCGGTATTACAGACTTTTTTGGCCGGGCAGCCCATGTTGATATCCAGGATGTCAGCGCCTTGTTCTATATAGTATGTAGCCGCTTTTGCCATTGCGGCGGGCTCGTTGCCCATCATTTGTACAATGAGTGGTGCTGTTGGGTCGTCTGCGACTAATCGAAGCTGAGATTTTCGGCTGCCTAATAAATCGGGTTTAGCGGTGACCATTTCTGAGACAGTCATGTCTGCACCATGAGCTCGGCAGAGTTGTCTAAAAGCTTGGTCTGTCACGCCAGCCATTGGGGCTAGGATGATTGGACGCTGAAATGAGTAATGGCCAATTCGCATGTTTTAATATTGAGCTGATCTAAAAGGGTGGCCATTATAGCGCCAACATTTGTAGGAATGAAGGTCAATACAGCACACTTATTCCTTGCAAATAGGTAAGTCTGTGATTTGGAAACTGAAAAAAATTTATACAATTTTTTTTTATACGTGAGTTTTGTAAATTGAGGGTCAATGGTGGCCAGAATTTAGAAAAAATCGAAAGTAAAACCTTCTGTTCCGGCTTGAGGTGCAACCACCTCAAACTCGATATGAGTAGGTGTTTTAGGTGGCATTCCGCGTTCAAGCATATCTTGATTGGAGATGAACTCACTGGATGCAAAGCGCCTTTTGCCTATTTCATTTTTTTGGGCATCGTATAGCGTAATTTGAATTTCAGGGTAGGGCTGTACGAAACGTGCTTGATTCATAATGGTTAAATTGATGAGTAGTGTTTTGGGGATGCTGTTTTGTTCTCGAACATCACGCCTTTTGATGGTGATTCTGTCAACGTCGCGCATGGGTGGTAAGTCACACCCTAAATAACCACACAGAGAGACAATAGATTCTCGTGTGTCGGGGTCTTGAGCTAAGGTGAGTCTGTTGTGGTAGCCATTCTGGATAAAAAGGCTGAGCAGTAATAATACACTGCCTGTAATCCAGACAAAGGTCATTGGCGTGATGGTTCTGGTGTTAATTAGGTCTTCTAGCTCAATGGCTGTTGACGCACTTGCTGTAGGAGGAGGTGGTGGTGCTTCCTTTGGTGGTTTAGGGGGGGCTTGCCTTGTTTTTTCCAGTGGCCTTTTGGCTGGAGCCACTTCTATGGTGGGCTCGTCTTTAACGGCGGGCTCTCTATCATGTTGGCGCAGAGGAGGGTTGGGTGGCTCTGTTATTTGTGTGTTGTCTTCACGCTCAAGGTCAGAATCTGATGTCGTGGAGGGTTTATCGGCAATGACTGTTTTTTCTTCTTCAATGTCGATGTCTTCGTCGTCGTGGTCACCGAGTGCTTTTAAGGCATTAAACACAACGGCACAGGTACTGCACTTAACTTTGCCGCCGGCAATTTTAAGCTGTTCAGTCGTTATACGGTAGACTGTGCTGCAGTTAGGGCATTGTGTGTACATAGGTGTGAGGCGGCCGGCTATTGGAGTGTGTTATGTTGAAATAATTCACCCCTACTGTTACAGCAACAGCATCATTTTTGTTGTGTTGTTGCTAAGCAGGGGCAATATGTATGGTTATATATGTTTAGTATAGCTGAACATTATTCAACCTCAACGCTTGAGTTCGCCTGTGATTAAAATCCAATCACCTTGTTGCTTTGGCGGCTGTAAATTGAAATAGGGGTGGTAGGCTTCTAACACCATATTGGTTTGTTCTTCTAAAATGCCTGACAGGGCTATTTGGCCACCAGGTTTGATGAGTGTGCTAAATAGCTCTGCAAATGTGACCAGTGGGGCGGCGAGAATATTGGCGATGAGTGTGTCCGCTTTAAATGGTTGAAATTGTTCGGGTAGGTAGCAGGCAATATGTTGTGTGACTTGATTGTTTTCAGCATTGATTAGGGTTGCCTCGATCGCTTGAGGGTCTATGTCGACGGCAGCGCACTGGGTGGCACCTAATTTGGCGGCTGCAATGGCTAAAATGCCTGATCCACAGCCATAATCTATCACTGTTTTGTTTGTTGGTGGGTTGCGGTCTAACCACTCTAGGCATAATGCTGTTGTGGGGTGGGTGCCAGTGCCAAAAGCTAAGCCTGGGTCTAAATCAATGATGAGCGCATCTGTTGCATCTACTGTGAAACCGGTTGGGCAAATCCACAATTTTTCACCAAACTGCATGGGTTTAAAATCTTTCATCCATGCACGTTCCCATACCTGGTCTTCAAGCGTTTCTAGCTGCACTTCGTTGGCAGAGGTAATGAGCTGTTCTGAAAGGAGGTGTGTTTGAATGTCGAGCAGTGGTGCGTGATCCTCAAATAAACCGGTTACGTTAGTGGCGTCCCAAAGTTTGGTTTCGCCAATGGCGGGTTCATATTGAGGTTGGTCTTCGGCATCAGAGAAAGTGACAGAGCACGCGCCTAAATTAAGGAGCGCGTCTTCTACAGGTTCAGTTTGGCTTTTGTTAACGCGAACGGTGACTTGTTGCCAAATGGTTGTCATTAAATGCCAAGCTTCTTCTCAAGGTAGTGAATATTGACGCCACCATTTGAGAAAGCAGTATCACGCATAATTTCTTTATGCAGCGGAATATTGCTTTTAATGCCTTCGATGATCATTTCATCTAGCGCGGTACGCATGCGGGCTAGTGCGATTTCACGCGTGTCACCCTGTACGATCAGTTTGCCAATCATGGAGTCGTAATGTGGTGGCACAAAATAACCATTATAAATGTGGCTATCAACACGAACGCCAAGACCACCTGGTGGGTGGTACTGCTCTATACGCCCAGGTGACGGCATGAAATTAGTGGGGTCTTCAGCATTAATTCTGCACTCGATTGAGTGGCCTTTAATTTCAATTTCTTTTTGCTTGTACGATAAAGGTGCGCCGCCAGCGACAAGGAGTTGCTCTCGAACAATGTCCACACCCGTTATAAATTCTGTCACAGGGTGCTCAACTTGTACGCGAGTGTTCATCTCAATGAAGTAAAATTCACCATCTTCATATAAGAACTCAAAAGTGCCCGCGCCACGGTAACCAATTTTTTTGCATGCATCGACGCATCGGTCACCAATTTTTCGGCGTTGTTTTTCGGTAATGCCTGGTGCAGGTGCTTCTTCTACCACCTTTTGGTGGCGGCGTTGCATGGAGCAATCTCGCTCACCTAAGTGGATGGCGTTGCCATGTTCGTCAGCCATGACTTGAAATTCAATATGGCGAGGATTGGTTAAAAACTTCTCCATATAAACCATGTCATTGCCAAAAATGGCACCAGCTTCAGATTTGGTGAGAGAAATGGCGTTGAGTAATGATGCTTCAGAGTGGACAACACGCATTCCTCTACCGCCACCACCACCAGAGGCTTTAATGATAATCGGGTAGCCAATTTCACGTGCAATCCGTTGGTTTTCTTCCGGGTTATCACCAAGTGGGCCATCAGAGCCAGGTACGGTTGGTACTTTTGACTCTCTCATGGCTTTAATGGCTTGGACTTTATCCCCCATCATGCGGATTGTGTCATGCCTTGGCCCTATAAAGACGAAGCCACTTTTTTCAACACGCTCAGCAAAATCTGCGTTTTCAGATAAGAAACCATAACCTGGGTGAATGCCAACAGAGTCCGTTACTTCAGCTGCGCTGATAATGGCGGGTACATTTAAATAGCTTTCAGTGGATGAGGCAGGGCCAATACAAACCGTTTCATCAGCAAGTCGGACGTGTTTTAAATCACGGTCGGCATCTGAGTGGACTGCAACGGTTTTAATCCCTAGCTCTTTACAGGCGCGAAGAATTCTTAGGGCAATTTCTCCGCGGTTCGCAATGACAATTTTTTCAAGCATGGTGGTGGCTTTCTTTTTATTTAACTAATGACAAATAAAGGTTCGTTATACTCAATCGGTGCACCGTTTTCGACAAGAATGGCGCTGATGGTGCCCGATTTATCGGCATCAATTTGATTGAGAATTTTCATCGCTTCAATAATACACAAGGTGTCGCCTTGTTTTACGCTGCTACCAACTTCAACAAATTCAGCAGAGCCTGGTGTTGGTGCTCGGTACATGGTGCCAACCATTGGCGAGCGAACAATGTGTCCGTCGGGTAGGCTATCACCTTGGTCACTATCATCAGCGGCTGGAGTTACCGCCGGTGCTGCTGCAATGGGTGCCGCTGCTACTGATGCGGGTGCTGCAACCATGACAGCGCTTGCTGAGGTATTTCGGCTAATGCGAACAGACTCTTCACCTTCGTGAATTTCAAGTTCTGCAATATCGGAAGCTTCCAGAAGTTCAATCAGTTTTTTAACTTTTCGTATGTCCATAACAAACCTGTTTCAACGATGTTATTGTTTTTGTTGTAAGTAATGTATTGCTGCTTGAAAGGCGTACTCATAACCTTGTGCACCAAGGCCTGTAATGACACCAACAGCAATGTCGGATAAATATGAATGCTGCCTAAAAGGCTCTCTAGCATGCACATTGGATAAATGTACTTCTATAAAAGGGATACTAACTCCCAGTAATGCATCGCGAAGGGCGACACTAGTATGGGTAAACGCGGCTGGATTAATGATGATGAACTGGTACTCATTCATTGCAGCGTGAACATGCTCAATTAAGAGGTGCTCGGCGTTTTCCTGAACAAAATCTAATTGGCATTGGTGCTGTTTTGCAGCGGCCTGTAAACTTTGTTCAATGTCATTGAGTGTCATTTTGCCGTAAATACCTGGCTCTCTCTGGCCAAGTAAATTCAGGTTTGGGCCGTTTAATGTCAGTATCTTGATGTCCATTAAGGTCGGTTTTCCCCTAGCAATTACACTGTAATTCAACATATTGTGCCGGAAAATCAAAATACTGTCTATTGCAATCTGGTATTTTTTACGACATTCGCGACAACTTCCCTGTTATTTTAGCCTCTTTTGTGACATTTTTCAGGGAGATTGTGATTTGTTGCGGGCCATAATGGGGCGGTTTTATCTAAGCCGTTGAATGTAAAACATTAGATATGTGATAAAAAATGACAGTTTTGCTGTGATCTGCAGAGAATTAAGGGTTAAAAGAGTTGTTTTAGTATGGATGTGGCCTCTTTTTTGCTGAGTTCTCCTGAGATTCTCTTCTGAATTTTACCGTCACGATCGACGATAATCGTGAAAGGTAGGCCGCCCATCTTGTTTCCAAGCTGTTTGCTTAAAGTAATGCCTTTTTGCTCTCCCATTAACATAGGGTAGTTGACTGGCACCTGTTTTAAAAATGCCTCAACCTTATCTTTTGAGTCAGCTGTTGCAATACCTATAAACTGAACGCCATGCGTTTTGAACTCGGATTGTAACTCAACAAAACCTGGGATTTCTTTACGGCAAGGTGGGCACCAAGTGGCCCAAAAGTTAATGACCTGTATTTTGTTTGCCCATTCGTCACTGTGATGAATTTTCCCTTCTAAGTCAGGTAGTGAAAACGTGACCTTCGTGGTTGTTTTTTGTGTGCTCGATGGGGTGGGTGATTGGTTTTGTGAAAAATAAAATCCCGCTGCGGCACTGGCTAGGGCAACAACGATAAAAAGGCTGTATTTAATGAAAGCATTCATCGTGATTGAACTCTTTGTAAGGTGGAGAGGAATGTTTGAGGATCTTGGTAGCCAATGACCCGGTGTTGTCTTTGTTCGACACCTGATTTGGAAAAGAATAATTGAGTGGGTGGTGCTATTGGACCAAGGGTGGAGAGGTAGGTGTTAAGTTCATCATTTGGCTTGGTTATGTCTAGTTTGATGGTTTTAAACTGGCTAAGTACAGACCTTACCTTGTTGTCTGAAAATGTTGTTAGGTCTAAGCGTTTGCATTCCGCACACCAGTCAGCATAAATATCAACAATCGCAGGTAGATTTTTGGCTTTGGCCTGAGCTAAGGCGGTTTTAAAAGCAGGTAAAGTACTGACCGTTTGAAATGTTGGGCGCATGCTTTGTGCTACTGCTGTTTGCCCGATGAGTGGTTTTAACGGTGCTAGAGGGTCTTTCTGGCCGGAAGCCGCGCCGATCAATAAAATGACGCCATAAACAAGTGTGGCAATGCCAAGCCCTTTCCAAAGCCTTTGCCAGCCTGAGGCTTCACCGGGTAACGGGTCAACAGCATGTAAATAAACAGAACTGCCAATTAACAGTAATCCCCAAAGGGCTAAAGTCACTGGTGCTGGAATGACGCGGCTCAGTAACCAAATAGCAACGGCGAGCATTAGCACACCAAAGATAGACTTGATGCTGTTCATCCAGTGACCTGCTTTTGGAAGTAAGCTGCCTTCAGTGACGCCGAGTAAAAATAGTGGGCCACTCATACCAATACTTAAACTAAACAGAGCGAAACCCCCTAAAATAGCGTCTCCCGTTTCGCTGATGAAAAATAAGGCGCCAAACATGGGGGCGGTGACGCAGGGGCTTACGACTAATGCTGAGATAGCACCCATAATCGCGGTACCGATGAGCGTGCCGCCTTGCTGGCTACTGCTGATATTGTTGAGCTTGTTTTGCATGCGAGAAGGGAGCCTGAGCTCATAAAAACCAAACATGGATAAAGACAGCAAAACGAATACCAGGCTAAAACTGCCGATAATCCAAGGGTCTTGGAATATGGCTTGTAAGTTAGCGCCTGCAAGGGCTGCAAAAACACCTGCAATGGCATAAACCAAGGAGACGGATAGAATATATATGCTTATTAAAATCAAAGACTTACGTGGTGTTGGGTTATCTTGCCCTGCAATAATGCCGGATAAAATAGGCAGCATTGGGTAAACACATGGGGTTAAAGAAAGGAATAAACCTGCAACAAAAAATGCTGCCATCACAGAAATAAAGGAGCTATTGCTCAGCGTTTGATAGAAGGCATCTTGTTCAGACAGTACTGCACTGTCATTTGATGAGGTGGCTAGAGGAGTCGGTTCTGCATTAATAGAGGGGTTAATAAGATCGAGGGTGACGGTCTTATGCTGAGGGGTGTAGCAAATGCCGAGCACTTCAGCACAGCCCTGGTAGTCCAAGATTAGAGTGACCTGTTGCTGCTGCGTGCTGATGTTAAGTGGAATATCTAAGCTAAAGCTGTGAGTGTAAACAGGGGTTGCACCAAATTCTGGGTCGTCTTTTATCGTACTGTCTGGAAAGGTGATCTCACCAACCGTAATGCCTGGCGTTTTGCTTTGGATGCGAATTTTATCTTTATATAAATAGTAATCTTCGGCGATTGTCCATTCGGCAAATACTGTATTGCCTTCGTTGGCTGTGACATTGAGTGCGAATGCTTCGTCGCCGGGTAATGGTGTGCTGCGGCCTTGGGTAATGCTTTTAATAGGGTTACCTAATAGGTTCGAAAAATCGTCAGCAGGCTGGGTGGGTTGTGAGTTGTTGAACGTGATGGATTCGTTGATGGTTTGTGGGGGGTAGCATAAACCTCTGTCTGCACAGCCCTGATAATGAATGGCAAAACTGGCTTGTTGAATGTGCGCTGCAGCATGGATTTGGGCAGTAAGAGTGGTTATCCCTCTATATATATTGACGGGTTGGAGTGTGTTTGGGTCTTTTTTGGTGGTGGTGGCCGGTGTATTGAGGGTAACGGTTACGCCGGGCGTTAAGCTTTTAATGGTTGTTTTATCTGCGTAGAGAAAAACCTCCGGTGCTGAATCCCAGCGTGCGGTGATTTGCTGGTTTGTATTATGAATGGTCAGAGGGAAGGCTTGCTCTACTGTGAGCACTTTTTCTTCCATTGGGGTGGATTGTTCTTCTTGGCAGCCAGTGAGAATGAAGGCAAGTAATAGGAGAGAGGCGGTAGCTGCGTGTTTCATGGGTTAAGTGCTCAGTTACTTTTAAATTCAATAAAACAAAGACTGTGTGGTTTTTAGGAAGTTCAAAACCCTCAGGGCTTGTATTCTAAAAAACGACCCCCATTTAAACATGAATAGGTGAGAACGATTACTGTTTTCAAGCCCCAATTTTTGTGTTTGACTGTTGCCTGCAGTCAACGCGAGTAAGGAAACTCAAGTGAAACCAGGACAGCTTCTTTTTTTATTATTTATCAGTGTGCCCATTATTGAAATTTATTTTCTCATTCAAATGAGTGATGTGATTGGTGGCTGGTATACCATTGCTTTAGTTATTGTCACTGCGATGGCTGGAGCGCGATTGGTGCGTTCTCAAGGGGTGGCGACCACACAAAAAATGCAGTTGATGATGGCGCAAGGGCAAATGCCTGCCATGGAAATTCTTGAGGGTGTGGTGATTTTGGTTGCTGGTGTGTTGTTAGTGACGCCAGGGTTCTTTACGGATGCGATCGGTTTTATTGCCTTGTTGCCGCCTGTTCGCAAACACTTAATTGGTAAAATACTGAAAAGTCGATTGTCCTCTATGGGGCAGCAGGCAGAGTCGCCTTTTCAGCAAACATACGAGCATAGACCTTCTCAAACGCCGCGGTCACCTGATGTTATTGAAGGTGATTACCGTAGAGAGGATTAGTTATTAGTTTATTATAAATAACTGTTATTAGGTCTGTTTATCCCATTTCATTAATAAAAAATTCTTGACGGAAGACCGTGGATCATTATGATTGGCACTCACTTAGGGCGAGTGCTAATAATTTTCCAGCTTTCGTCTTCACATTAAAAAAATCGTTCTAGGAGAAGATTTTGAATATACGTCCTTTACATGACCGCGTGATCGTTAAACGAGTTGAAGAAGAGAAAACCTCAGCTGGCGGTATCGTAATTCCAGATTCTGCCACTGAAAAACCTAGTCGTGGTGAAATTCTAGCCGTAGGCAATGGTACTGCGTTAGACAATGGTGATGTTCGTGCTTTAGAAGTCAAAGTTGGCGACACTGTTTTATTTGGCAAATACTCTGGCACCGAAGTTAAAATGGGTATTGATGAAGTGTTGGTTATGCGTGAAGAAGACATCATGGGTATCATCGAGTAAGCAGCGCGTTTACTTACATTAGATACAGATTGAAATTTGAAATCGAATTATTGAGAGATTAAAAAACATGGCAGCAAAAGACGTTAAATTTAGTGATGACGCACGTTCACGCATGGTTAAAGGCGTAAACATTCTAGCAAACGCAGTAAAAGTAACATTAGGGCCTAAAGGTCGTAACGTTGTTTTAGATAAGAGCTTTGGCGCACCAACCATCACTAAAGATGGTGTATCTGTAGCGAAAGAAATTGAGTTGAGTGACAAGTTTGAAAACATGGGCGCTCAAATGGTAAAAGAAGTGGCTTCACAAACTTCTGATGTTGCTGGTGACGGTACCACAACAGCAACCGTGTTAGCTCAGGCTGTTTTACGTGAAGGTATGAAAGCGGTCGCCGCTGGCATGAACCCAATGGATCTTAAGCGTGGTATTGATAAAGGTGTTGCAGCAGCGATTGCGTCACTAAAAGAATTATCTAAGCCTTGTGATGATACTAAAGCCATTGCTCAGGTTGGTACTATCTCAGCAAACTCTGACAGCTCTGTTGGTGAGATCATTGCAGAAGCGATGGGTAAAGTGGGTAAAGAAGGTGTTATCACGGTTGAGGAAGGTAATGCTTTAGACAACGAATTAGACGTTGTTGAAGGTATGCAGTTTGACCGTGGTTACCTATCTCCTTACTTTGTGAACAACCAAGAAAGCATGTCTGCTGATTTAGACGCGCCGTTCATCTTATTATTTGATAAGAAAATTTCTAATATCCGTGATTTACTACCAACATTAGAAGCGGTTGCTAAAGCGGGTAAGCCTTTAATGATCGTTGCTGAAGATGTAGACGGTGAAGCATTGGCAACATTGGTTGTGAATAACATTCGCGGCATCGTTAAAGTAGCCGCTGTTAAGGCGCCTGGTTTCGGTGATCGTCGTAAAGCGATGTTGCAAGATATTGCGACCTTGACTGGCGGCAAAGTGATTTCTGAAGAAGTAGGTTTGTCATTAGAAACGGCTACGCTAGAAGACTTAGGTACAGCTAAACGTGTTGTGGTGACTAAAGAAGATACTACGTT
>JABHGC010000237.1 GCA_018672285.1 Methylococcales bacterium | reverse complement strand
CGTGAATGACTCATGACACTCTCTCAAGTGCCCACACAAATTACTTATCTTAAATTTTTAAAGAGCGTTTGCTTCAATGAAGCAGGCTGCGAATACTATCAAACACTTTATCCTTCCGCAACACCTTTTTTAAATCTTTCTCTTCATTTGGCGTCTTGCTTGTTTGCTGCCTCACTGAAGAGAGCGCTAGTATATGCTTCTGACTTTTTTCGTCAAGCAAATTTTACAGATTCGTGACTTTTTTTCCTAACCAACTGTAATTTTTGCAAATTTTCTTTTACCCACCTGAACTATATAAGTCTCTCCTGCCACTAGCTCAGCATTTTTTTCTATCACTTTTTCTGTATTCACCTTTACCGCCCCTTGGGCAATCATTCTCATTGCCTCTGACGTGCTTTGCGTCAGATTTGCCATTTTCATCACATTTGAAAGCCGAATACGCCCTTCTGCATCGACCTGTACCTCAGGTATATTGTCTGGCATTTTGTTTTGTGAAAACTGCTTAATGAAGTTTTCTTGGGCCTGCACCGCCTCTTCCTCACTGTGAAAGCGGGCTATAATCTCCTGCGCCAGCTGAAATTTGATATCCCGCGGATTAAGCCCTTCCTCAGCACTTTGCTTTAATCCTGCAACTTCATTCGCAGTTTTAAAGCTTAACAAGTCATAGTATCGCCACATCAATTCGTCGGATATTTTCATCATTCTGCCAAACATCTCATCTGGTGGCGTATTGATCCCGATGTAGTTGCCCAACGATTTTGACATTTTTTGAACGCCATCTAGCCCTTCCAAGATTGGCATCGTGATCACCACTTGAGGCTCCATGCCCTCCGACTCTTGTAACTGCCTACCCACTAACAAATTAAACTTTTGATCGGTCCCGCCTAACTCTATATCAGCCTTCATTGCTACGGAGTCGTACCCCTGGATCAGCGGGTACAAAAACTCATGGATCGCTATTGGCTGTCCGCTATTGTATCTTTTGTGAAAGTCGTCACGTTCTAGCATTCTCGCCACAGTATGTTTCGCTGCCAGTTGAATCATGTCTGCCGACGACATTTTTGCCATCCACTCAGAGTTAAAATACACCTTGGTTTTTTCAGGGTCTAATATTTTAAACACTTGCTCTTGATACGTTTTTGCGTTTTTAACAACATCTTCTTCGGTCAGCGGCTTGCGCGTCACATTCTTGCCGGTTGGATCCCCTATTCTCCCTGTAAAATCACCAATCAAGAAGCACACTTCATGCCCAAGATCTTGAAATACCTTTAATTTATTGATTAAAACCGTATGACCTAAGTGCAAATCTGGAGCGGTTGGATCAAATCCTGCTTTGATTTTTAATGGAATGCCTTTTTTTAATTTCGCTACCAACTCCTCTTCTCTCAAGATTTCATCAGTACCGTACCTAATCGCAGCTAACGCCTCATCTATCGAACTCATGTCACCATTCCTATCACTGTTTATTTGGGCACATTTTGTGCTTGTTATTACCTTATCGCAAGTCCAACTATATAAGATGTTAGGGTGTTTGCTAGTTGACCACGCATCTTTCTACTATTATTTTTAATGAACAATAATTATTACTATAAAAAGAAGAGTGCAATGAGAGATTTCAAATCAAGCCCTTCATTTTCACATCACCGCAAAAAAAGCAAAGCACCTTTAATACTGTCCATACTTGCAATTGGTATTGCCGGCGGTAGCTTTTGGTTAATGTCTTCAGAGGAATCTGAGCACGATGTGATTACGACGGATAATAATAGTCAAACCATCACCGTTCCACTAACGCTTCCTCCTCAACGTTCACTTCAGTCTTCGGATATTAAACAATCTAACCAGACTGAGCCTGCGTCAGAGGAAAAACAGAGCACACCCAGCACTACATGGAAGCAATACACCATTGCCTCTGGAGACTCTTTATCCAAGGTTTTTGACAAATTAAACCTTAGCCATAAAGACATGAATGCGTTACTCACCAATAAAACATCTAAAAAACACTTTAAAGTACTGAATATTGGTGAAATTTTTGAGTATTCTTTATCTGACTCAGGCCAGCTTGCCCTCGTTCGATACGATTTAAGCCCAACCAAAACCCAACACATCCATTTCACTGATCACGAATTAATCTTTAAAACAACGACTCGTGAAACCCATACTCGCATTGTTAAAACCAGTGCCACGATCAGCTCGTCTCTATCCCTTGCCGGACAGGAGGCAGGGCTCAGCAATAAGCAAACGATGAACATTGCTAATATTTTTGGATGGGATATTGATTTTGCGTTAGATATTCGAAAAGGCGACCACTTCAATGCGGTTATTGAAGAAACCATGCTTTCGGAGGACGACACCGTCATTGAGAGCAATATTTTGGCAGCCCAGTTCACGAATCACGGAAAAACTTTTCGCGCGATTCGTTATACCGACCCTAAAGGCAATACCGCTTACTACACCCCTGATGGTAAAAGTTTAAAACGGGCTTTTTTACGGTCACCGGTTAAATTTGCTCGGGTCAGCTCTCGCTTTAATTTAAAACGCAAACATCCTGTTTTAAATAAAATCCGAGCACACAAAGGCGTTGACTACGCAGCACGAAGCGGCACAGCGATCCGTGCTGCTGGTGCAGGAAAAATTATCCATCGAGGCCGAAAAGGTGGCTATGGCCGAACTGTTGTTCTTAAGCATGGAAGCCAATACTCAACCCTATATGCTCATATGTCCAACTACAAACGCGGCCTAAAACATGGTTCAAAAGTCAGACAAGGTGACATCATCGGTTATGTAGGCCAAAGCGGACTAGCAACAGGGCCCCACCTTCATTACGAGTTTAGAGTTAATGGTGTTCACAAAGACCCATTGCGCGTTAAGCTCCCACAAGCAAAGCCCATTAAGAAACAATATCTTAATGATTTTTTGAAAACATCAGAACCTTTACTAGCAAAACTAGAGCTTCTCGATCAGAATGAACAAAACCAACTCTTAGCATCCAACCCATAAAGCGACAAACAAAGGATTCATAAGGACATGAATCAATATTTCATCGGCGTAATGTCAGGCACCAGCATGGACGGAATTGACGCGACTCTTGCAGACTTCTCTACCTCCCCACCACGCATCATCAAACATCACAGCATTCACTTTCCCAAGACGCTTAAATCCAACATTTTAACGCTTTGCCAACCTTCGGATAACGAATTAAGCCTTATGTGTGATGTAGACCACCAATTAGGCCACCTGTATGCTCAGTGTGTAAATGAGCTTTTACAGTGCTCACCCGTTTCTGCAGACTTAGTCAGCGCCATTGGCAACCACGGCCAAACGATCCGCCACTACCCTAACAACCAACACCCTTACACCTTACAAATAGGCGACCCCAATATTCTCGCATGGAATACAGGTATCACAACCGTTGCCGATTTCAGGCGGAAAGATATTGCCGCTCACGGCCAAGGCGCGCCACTTGTGCCTGCTTTTCATCACGCTGTTTTTAGTAATACGTCTGAAGACAGAGTCATATTGAATATTGGCGGCATGGCCAATGTTTCAATTTTATCAAAAACGGGTGACTTTACAGGGTTTGATACTGGTCCTGGTAATGTGCTCATGGATGCATGGGTTCAAAAGCACCAAAATACCGCTTTTGACCATAATGGTGACTGGGCCAACACAGGGGAAATTATCCCAGCACTTTTAGAGCGCCTGCTTAAAGACCCATTTTTCACACTACCGCCCCCCAAGAGCACAGGAAGAGAGCTTTTTAATCAATCTTGGCTAGACAAACACTTATCGACTCTACCTACGCTAGAGCCGGTTGATGTCCAGGCCACCTTATGCGAACTAACCGCAACAACAATTGCGTCAGCAATCCAGGAGCACGCGGCACAAAACACCCATGTTTTTGTGTGTGGTGGCGGAGCTTATAACCTCTGTTTAATGAACAGGATCCGAGAAACGTTAACCCACTGTACAGTCGATAGTACCGACGCGCTTGATGTAAACCCACAGCAAGTAGAAAGTTTGGCATTTGCATGGCTTGCAAAACAAACATTAGAGAAAAAACCGGGAAATGATCCAAAAACAACAGGCGCTGATGCACCGGTTATTCTAGGCGGTATCTACTTAGCAAATTAAGTAGAGAAAGATGAACCGCAACCACAAGTCGTGGTGGCATTCGGGTTACGCACAACAAATTGCGCGCCCTGAAGGTCTTCTTTATAGTCTATTTCAGCACCAACTAAATATTGATAACTCATTGGATCAATCAGTACGGTAATACCATCCTTTTCAACAGCAGTATCACCTTCATTGGTCTTTTCATCGAAGGTAAAGCCATATTGAAAACCAGAGCAACCACCGCCCGACACATAAATTCGTAGTTTTAAACCCTCGACATCTTCTTCAGCAATTAATTCAGCTACTTTAGCTGCAGCAGATTCAGAGACTTCCAGTACGGGTGGAATTTCGTCTTCAGCGACATTCGTCATTTGGTTTACCTCAGCATATTGTATTACAGGAACTTGGCAGGAATTATCCTATTCCCGACTAATTTAGTCAAGTTTGATTCTTTCCGGACTTTCTTCAGGGTCTTCCGCTTCTATGGCAACGACCGTTTGCTGCGTTTCTACGTTATGAACCAGGTTACCATTGACCGAAGCACCCATCGACATTTCTAATAAGTTGTAATAAACATTACCCGTTACCACCGCTCGTGGTGCCAATTCAATTCTTTCTGATGCATAAACATCACCAGAAACACGGCCATTGAGTACAATATTAGGGACTTTCACTTCCCCTTCAATCATGCCCTTTTCACTCACCGTCAGCACAGAAAGCGTTTGAGAGTCCGCAGTGACATTACCTCGGATAATACCGTCAATGTGCAAACCACCTGAGAACATGACGTCCCCATGAATCTCTGTACCCTCACCAACAATGGTACTAATTCTTGCTGCTTTTGTTTTTTTCTCTTTTTTAAACATTGTCAACCCTTACCCTCAATCTGCCCGCAGAGTATAGCAGACACCATGAATTCATAATATTACTTTTCTCTACTTTCTCGCGACCAACCACGAATATTTTTCTTTTATCGCTTTTGGCCATGTGCCTTTTGGATCTACCTTAATTTCAACAAAACTTGGCCTAAACCCTTTCGGTAACACCATTTGCCCGGTGATGGTTTTATAGTATTGAAATTTATACGGATGGTTCTTGAGCTTGCTACGAGTAAGGTCTTTCAGCGTCAGCACCTTAGCATTGCCTTTATACAACCCTTCGACGGTAATACTCACACGACCTTCGCTTGGCGTTTTCTTTCTACCAAATCGAGACAAGATGACTTGATATTGATAAATCCCAAATTTATTTGTCGATTTAATCTGGAAAGACTGAACCGAGATGCCCTTCTCTTGCTCTTCTGGTGACACAATGCCTTTAAAGAAAGCGAGCTTTTCTTTTAATCCAGCATTCTCAGTCATCAATTTTTTTAAGTCACGCTTCACAATTTTGACAGACTGCAGATCAATTTGTTTATTACGCTCAATGTTGGCCATCAGCCTCGTTAAACGTTCGATTTCATCACCTAGTTCAGCAATGGTGCCTTTTGCTTTTTTGCGCTCAACTTTGGCTTTTTTTACATCAAAACCTGCTCGCTCCCGACCATAGTCAAACGAAAGGATACTGATGGTCACAAACACGACCAGGAAGGCCATTATTTTAACCCAAAAAAACCAATTATCTTTTTCTTGGATGATTTTGGGTGCTGTGACTTGTTGCCGCATTCGCTTTCCTAAGGTAAAAGAGCCAGTTGCGTTAATCCGGTTGTTTCATCCAAACCAAACATAAGATTCATATTATGAACAGCCTGGCCTGCAGCACCTTTCACTAAGTTATCAATCACTGACAGGATCACAACTGTATTCCCTCCTTGAGGTTGGTGTATCGCCATTCGACAAAAATTGGCCCCCTTAACGGATCGAGTATCAGGGTGACTACCTTGAGGCATCACATCCACAAAAGGTTCATCTTTATAAAAGTCTTCATATAAAGCCTGCAAATCGCTGGCATCCGCTTTTAAATTGCCATATAACGTCGCGTGGATCCCCCTTATCATGGGTAAAAGATGCGGCACAAAAGTGAGACCGACCTCATCGGTTGCAAACTGCGTCAATATTTGTGCAATTTCAGGCTGGTGACGATGTCCTGCTACCGCATAGGATTTAAAACTTTCACCCATCTCACTCATTAAGATACCAACATCGGCTTTTCGCCCTGCCCCACTCACACCAGACTTAGTGTCTGCGATCAATTGCTTTGAATCTATTAAGCCTGCTTTAATCAACGGCAAATACCCTAAAGTGACCGCTGTGGGGTAACAACCAGGGTTTGCAATCAACCTTGCTTGCTTTATTTGTTCACGATTGATTTCTGGCAAGCCATACACCGCCTCTTCAACCAAACTAGGGCTGGCGTGAGTCATGCCATACCAAGACTCCCAAACAGAAATATCTTTAATCCTAAAATCAGCTGCTAAATCAACGATTTTCACACCATTATCTAATAGTGCCTGGGTCATTTTCATTGCAATACCATTGGGTGTTGCAAAGAAAACGATGTCACATTGAGACAAGGATTCAACACTTGGCTCAGAAAATTCATTGTCCACATGCCCACGAAGATTTGGAAAAGTATCCGATACTTTGACACCCGCTTCAGAGCGTGAGGTCACGGCCTGTAACTGAACGTTTGGGTGCTGTGCAAGCAACCTCAACAATTCAACGCCGGTATAACCCGTACCACCAACAATCCCTACTTTAATCATGACAAATTCCCTTTGTTAACAATGCGGTGCAAAATAGCATACTCAAATTAGACAAGACAGTGGCCCGCAATGTTTGCTCGTTTAGAACAGTATATGCTATAAACCGAGTATCTATTCAGCCTCTTCTAAAATTGACCTGCAATGTTAACACAGTCGCTGCAAACACTGAGCAACACCCCTAGCCCCTCAATGAGATGAACTCGTCATGCTTTGGTTAAAAGCTTTTCACTTAATTACGATGGTCGCTTGGTTTGCCGGTTTGTTCTACTTACCTCGTTTATTTGTCTATCACGCCCTCTCTGAAGACCAAACGAGCAATGAACGCTTTAAAATCATGGAGCGAAAACTTTACCGAGGCATTATGACGCCCGCCGCCGTCCTGACGGTCATACTCGGCTTTTGGATGCTTTATGATTATGCTTGGGCCGCCTATGGCAGCATGCTGTGGCTCCACCTCAAGCTCGCCTTACTCGGCATCACCGTTATTTACCATTTTTATTGCGGAAAAATAGTGAAACAATTCGCCCAAGACTTTAATCAGCGAAGCCATGTTTTTTATCGATTTTTCAATGAAGTACCCGTGTTATTTCTGATCATTATTGTTCTACTTGCCGTCCTTAAACCCGCTTAATTACGCCACTTAAAAGCAGGCGCATCCGCTTTAAACCACACTTCAAATGTAATTGTAATGATTTTGATTCTCATTTATAATCGCCTCATTATTTATATTTCTTCCAAATTTATTAAGAGGATTAGAGCGTGAAATTAAAATCAACATTACTCTGCAGTGCCATTGCAGGAATACTTTGCTCACAAACTGTTTTAGCAGCACCTAGCCAAGATGAAATGTGGCAAATGATGCTTGATATGAAAAAGCAAAATGCGGCACTTTTGGCTGAAGTTCAAAAGCTTAAAGGTCAACAAGCGGAAACCAATGAAAAATTAGAAGTTACCGCAACAGCTATAGAAGAAACGGGTAACCGTGTGAATAAAACCGTTGACTGGTTTGAGCGAACAACCATCGGTGGTTATGGTGAAATCCATTACAATAACTTGCATGACAGTGATGGTAATGATTTTGAAGAAATAGATATCCACCGTATTATTCTTGAAGTGAGTCACAGATTTACAGACGATATCCGATTTTTCACAGAGATTGAGTTTGAACATGCGGTCATCGGTGACGCCAAAGGCGGCGAAGTTGTTGTTGAACAAGCCTATTTAGATTTTGACCTAAATGACAACCATACTGCTCGAGTAGGTGCCTTCTTAATACCAGTAGGTATTTTAAATGAGACTCATGAACCACCTACCTTTTATGGTGTAGAGCGAAATATTGTTGAATCTGAAATTCTACCAACGACTTGGACAGAAGGTGGCGCTGGACTTATTGGTCAGCTCGGCGGCGGATTCAGCTATGGTGCATACGTACATTCAGGCTTAGAAGTAGGTGCCGATCAAGAAATCAGAAATGGTCGGGAAAAAGTTGCTGATGCAGAAGCAAGGGACTGGGCATTTACAGGTCGCTTGAAATACACAGGTATTTCAGGTTTAGAGTTAGCTGCAACATTGCAATATCAGGAAGATATTTCTCAAGACAATACTGCAGGCCTTGAAAACTCTGAAGCACTGTTGTTTGCAGCTCATGCGATTTACACAACGGGCCCTCTAACAGTGAAAGCATTATATGCATCATGGGAGATCGACAACGAAACCTTTGAAGCCGCTAATACAGATCACCAATATGGCTGGTATGTAGAACCATCTTGGAAACTCTTTCCAAAGTGGGGCATTTTTGCACGCTATAGCGACCTAGCTCGCGCAGAAAATGCTGTATTACGAGATTTACAGCAAATTGATGTAGGCTTTAACTACTACCCACATGAAAACGTAGTATTTAAAGGTGACTATCAAGTTCAACAAGCCGAAGATGGCCAGAGTGAACAAGACGGCTTTAACTTAGGCATCGGCTACCAATTCTAAGTATTTCAAGATGGCACCTCCCCTGCCATATTAGGGGAGATGTTCTAAAAAGTTTATTTTTATGAAACCAATCATTTTATTTCTATTAAGTATTATCAGTTTCCCTGCATTTTCCGCTCAAGGTATCTACCAAACACCTGAAGCATTTCTCCTAAAAGCCTTTGATAGCAAGCTTCCAAAACCCAAAGCGCTGTGGATCACAAAAAAACTCAAACCCGCCATTGAGGCTATAATGGCGCATAAAATGCGCATGCTTCGCGTCCGCTACTGGGGTAAAAACCAGCGTACAGCCTGGGTACTGGAAGAGATAGGAAAAGAGAAACCCATCACCGTGGGCATTGTCATTAATCACAATAAAATCGAGCGCATTAAAGTACTAGAGTTCAGAGAGTCACGAGGCTGGGAGGTTATACATCCCTTTTTCACCGAGCAGTTCAAAAACGCCGGTTTACAACAAGACCACTATTTATCAAGTGATATTAATGGTATATCAGGTGCCACATTATCCGTTCGAGCGTTAACCAAGCTGTCTCGATTGGCATTATTTTTACATCAACAGACCCCTTTTAAATGAAAACAAAACGCTTCCACCTTCAACGTTTTTTACACAAATGGCATCGCCGGGTTGGCTTAGTATTGGCCATCGTATTCCTACCTGTTTCCATCACAGGTATTTTACTGAACCACACGGATGAATTGAGCTTGTCGCAAATGCACGTCAACGTAGCCCCAATTCTTAGCTGGTATGGTATTAAGAGTGACATTAAAGTCACTCATTTCACCACATCTAAAGACAGTATCACCCTCGTGAACAAGCAAATTTTTATTCAAGAACAAGCCAGTGACCTTAACTTGAACTCACTCAATGGCGCTGTTTTCACGGGTGATTTTTATGTACTCCTGAGCGAGCAATCCCTTATTTTACTTACGCCCGCAGGAGAGAAAATAGAAACGTTGTCACAGGTGCATGGCTTACCAAAAGGCATCCGAGCACTGGGGTTTCATCACAACACAGTCAGACTGCAACTCGCAAACAAGGAAGTGCTGAGTAACGATGGTTTATTAAGCTGGCATGACATTGAAAGCACCACAACATGGTCCACCTCTAACCCAATAAGTTATGCTTTAAACTCAAAAATTTTATCGCATTATCAAGGAGATGGCTTACCACTAGAGCGCGTCATTTTAGACCTTCATAGCGGTCGTTTTTTAGGCAAGTGGGCCGTATACCTTACCGACCTTGCCGCACTTGGTATTATTTACTTGGTACTCACCGGATTAATGATGTGGCTTAAACGTAAAAAGAAACGACAGAACAATTAACCCAGGTGCTTCATAATTCGTCGACGAGAACACATTGTGTACAACTGCCTCTCAGCATCCACTAGGTGTTGCCCCCAGTGTAAATAGAAACCGGCACGCCAATTATCAATGGCATGATGCACACTGGTCGGATCTTCATCGTAAGCATCTAAGCCATGCTTAAGCTCAAAATAAATATCTGTAAAATCGTCTGCTAATGACCCTGACGGCAAATCATCATCCATGTCATCAAATTCCATCCAGTAACCATCACGCTCACCAAGATAATTTTTTAGTCGAGTGAACAGATCAAACCGCTCATCAAGGTTGTTGGTAGCAGAGTGCGTAAGGTCATCACTCACTCGGCCTAGCTCAGCAATAGAGGCATGGATTCTTGGTAAGAGTCGTGTAATATCACCCAACCAATCAAACAAGGGTTCTTCACCGACTTGCTCAATTTTGTGACAAAATGCCCGAGTCACTGAAACCATTTCTTGACCTTTTGGCAATTTCAATACGACTGTATCCACTCACTTTCCTTGGGAATATGATGATTATTGATAAGTTTAGTCAAGATTCGACAAACACGTATTGGCACCAACAGAAGGAAAAGCACGTCATGTCACCCCAAGCCCGGCCTAATTTTCCAACATTCAAACTGTTAGAACACCACTCGACTGACAGAACGCCATAATATTATAGGAATAGAAGTTATTTATAGTCTGAATCAAGCAATTTATTTTTTCTTTAGGGTATTGATATGGTGGACAAATGAGCGCGAATCACAAAAAAACCATTTTGGCACTTTCTGGCTTTGATCCGAGTGGTGGGGCTGGTTTACAAGCCGACATAGAGACCATTGGTGCACTTGGTGGCCATACAACCCCGGTTATGACAGTCAACACGGTTCAAAACACCCACAATGTCGATGCACTCTCCCCCGTTGATGTCAGCCTATTTAAATCTCAGCTCAACAAACTCAAAACGGACATTCAGTTCAGTGCCATTAAAATAGGACTGATCGGCAGCATTGAAATTGCCGAGTGTATTGCCCAATTTTTATCCGAGCACCCCACACTCCCCGTTGTACTCGACCCAGTACTGGCCAGTGGGGCAGGCAATGCTTTAGCAACCACCACACTCGCAGAGTATATGATGAGCCACGTCATCCCTCAGGTCACCATTATTACGCCGAATAGCCTTGAAGCTAGGACGCTCACGCACGTTGATGGCTCTTTACAACAGGCAGGCGAAGCCTTATTAGATACAGGCTGCCAGTATGCACTCATCACAGGGACCCATGAAAAAGAAACACAAGTCCACCACCGGCTTTATCATGCAGGCACATTAATCGACACCCAATCATGCCAACGCCTCCCTGGCGAATACCATGGATCAGGTTGCACATTAGCCAGTGCTATTGCCTTCCAACTCACTCAACACAACGATACGGTGAGTGCGATACACGCCGCACAAGAATATACCTGGCAATGCTTAGAGCATGCCTCTGCCATTGGCCAAGGCCAACTCATCCCCAACCGCTTTCACCAGAGCCAATAAAATGATTAAGCCCGGTTTATACCTTATAACTGACGAACACCTAGTGGCACCAGAAGATTTACCCGAACTCATAGGGCAAGTTGCGCCTTACTTATCACTATTACAATTTCGCGCTAAAACGCTGCCACATGATCAACAAGTGACAATAGCGTCAGCGCTTCAACATATTTGCACAGCGGCAAACATCCCCTTTTTAGTCAATGATGACGTCGCGCTTGCTAAAGCCTGCGGCGCCGATGGCGTTCACCTTGGCCAATCGGACCAATCGGCTTTAATGGCACGTCAACAATTAGGAGATAAGGCCATCATAGGAGTGACCTGTCATGACAGTTTAACGTTGGCGCAAACCGCCATCGAGCAAAGTGCTGACTATGTCGCTTTTGGTCGATTCTTCCCCTCAAAAACCAAAGCCCAAGCAAAACCGGCAAACATCGAGACCTTAACAATGGCAGCAAAAATGCTGGATGTGCCGATTGTTGCAATTGGGGGAATCACGACTGATAATGGCTCGCAATTACGGGCTGCAGGTGCAGACATACTGGCCGTTATTCATGACGTGCTCGGAGCCAAAAACCCTGTTGCTGCAGCCAAGCAATATCAATCACTCTTTTAAAGGATTATCGCATGGTAGACCAAGCCAGCTTATTTGACTCAGCCAAACAACACATCCCCGGTGGCGTCAACTCCCCTGTCCGCGCCTTTGCAGGTGTTGGCGGTACTCCTGTGTTTGTAGAAAAAGCCTTTGGCGCTTACCTCTACGACACCGATGGCAAACAATATATCGACTACGTTGGCTCTTGGGGCCCAATGGTACTTGGCCACGCACACCCAGACGTGATATCAGCGGTGAGCAAAACCATACAAAATGGCCTAAGTTTTGGCGCACCAACCGTGATTGAAACCGACATGGCGGATAAAATTTGTGACATTATCCCATCAATGGAACTGGTTCGAATGGTGAGCTCTGGCACAGAAGCCACAATGAGCGCCATCCGTCTTGCACGTGGTTACACAGGTAGGGACAAAATCATCAAGTTTGAAGGCTGTTACCACGGCCATTCAGACTCTCTATTAGTGAAAGCCGGTTCTGGTGCCTTAACTTTAGGTGTACCAACGTCGCCAGGTGTACCAGCAGCCCTTGCAGAACTGACCATCACCTTAGAATACAACAACCTTGAGCAAGTTGAGCAAGCATTTAAAGAAGCAGGCAGTGACATTGCAGGCATTATTGTCGAGCCAATCGCCGGCAATATGAATTGCATCCCACCGAGTAAAGCGTATTTAGAAGGACTGAGAAAAATCTGCGATGAGCATGGTGCGGTATTGATCTTTGACGAAGTCATGACCGGCTTTCGCGTGGGTTTAGGTGGCGCTCAAGCACACTATGGCATTACCCCAGACTTAACAACCTTAGGTAAAGTCATTGGTGGCGGCATGCCCGTTGGTGCATTTGGTGGAAAACGTGCCATTATGGAACGCATTGCCCCACTTGGCCCTGTTTACCAAGCAGGTACGTTATCAGGCAACCCTGTTGCAATGAGTGCGGGCTTAGCCACTTTAGACCTCATATCAAAACCCAACTTTTTTGAAGCACTTGGTCAAAAAACTGAACGCTTAGTCAGTGGCATTTTAGCCGCGGCCAAAGAAGCCAATATTGCAATGACCTCAAATCAGGTCGGTGGTATGTTTGGGTTATTTTTCTCTGACGCCGATAAAATTGAAAATTTTGCCCAAGTCAGCGAGTGCAACATCGACCGTTTCAAGCCATTTTTTCATGGCATGTTGGCTCAAGGCATCTACCTTGCCCCTTCTGCCTATGAAGCCGGTTTTGTATCAGCCGCTCACACCAATGAAGATATCGATAAAACCATTGCAGCTGCTGCAACCGTTTTGAAAACACTTTAACTTAACGCTCTGAATCTGGAGGCACACCATTAAGTGCCTCCTAACGTAAGCGACTACTTTTTTAACGAAAAATTATCCCACCGTTCTAGCCGCTAGCGCCATTCAAAACTATACTCTACACACTCTGCAATGAATGGAACGCGTTACAATGCCAGCAAGCCTCAGAAGCGAACTCTCTAAAAATGCGGCCTTCCTAAAGACCAAAGTCAGCAGGCAAGCCTGGATCGGGCTTTTCATTGCCGCCAGCACTATTTTCATTGCCACCGCCATTGTCACCTATTTAAAAAGTAACACCATTAGCCTAAGCGGCTTAATTGACGCACAAAGCAGTAACCCGACACTCTGGGTGATTAATTGTTTTCCGTTCTTATTTCTCTTATGGGGACAGTACACCAATACCATCATGGCTTATGAAGCTAGCGCGATGATTGTTGACCAAACAGAAGCCCTAAGAGCACAAACACATGCGATTGAAAGCCAGGCAATGCATGATGCAACTCACGACCCTTTAACCGGTTTACCCAATCGAGTATTGTTTTACGACCGCTGTAAACAGGCCTTACTCATTGCTCAAGCGAGAGGCTATACCGTCGCCGTCATGTTATTAGATTTAGACCATTTTAAAGACATTAACGACACCTTAGGCCACTTCCATGGCGACATCATTTTACAACAGCTTGCCTCAAGACTAGAGTCAACCGTTCAAGCACCTAACACCATCGCCAGAATGGGCGGAGATGAATTTGCCATTTTAATGCCCGACTTAGATAACGAGCAAGGTGCGTTAGAAATGGCCCACAAGATCCATCTCACCATGGAAACCCCCTTTAATGCCGACAAACTCTCATTAGATATCTCGGGTAGCTTAGGCATCTCTTTATTCCCTCAACATGGTAAAGGTGTAGATACGTTGATTCAACGGGCAGATGTGGCGATGTATTCCGCGAAAAAAAGCCATGATGGATTTGCCGTTTATCATGATGACTTAGACGAATTTAACCCGAGAAAACTGAGTTTAATGAGCGAACTCAGAATCGCCATTGAACAAGATGGATTACAGCTCTATTTTCAACCTAAAGTAAACCTAGCAGACCTTAAAATGATTGGCGCGGAAGCATTGGTTCGCTGGGAGCACGAAGAACATGGCTTCGTACCACCAGACGAATTTGTCACCATGGCTGAAAAAACACGCATTATTCAACCGATGACCCTCTGGGTACTGAACAAGGCCATCACTCAATGTGCTTTATGGCACGAGCAAGGTTTCCCCGTGAATGTTGCCGTTAACCTTTCAACCAAAGACTTACACAACCCTCAACTACCAGACGTCTTTACAGGCTTACTCGCACTGTATGACGCTAAAGCTGAATGGTTTACCCTAGAAATCACCGAAAGCGGCATTATGGCAGACCCTGATCGGTCTCTCGCCATTTTAACCCGCCTTCACGACATGCACGTCAAACTGTCCATTGATGATTTTGGAACCGGTTATTCATCACTTGCCTATTTAAAGTCACTCCCAGTTGATGAGTTGAAAATTGATAAGTCATTTGTCATGAACATGACTGAGAATGCGGATGATGCCACTATCGTCAAGGCCACCATTGACCTAGCGCATAACCTAGGGTTAAAAGTGACGGCTGAAGGTGTCAGCAGCCCTGAAACACTCTCCTTATTAAAGGCGTTAGGCTGCGATACGGCACAAGGTTTTACCATCAGCAAGCCGTTAACGTCAGAAAATATTACACATTGGATTGAACACTCTGACTGGAAAATGACAGCTTTAGCTTAGCGCACCTACAAAACCTGTCACTATCAACGCCTTACAAATACTGGCAAGAGCTTTGCCTATTGACTATGATTATTAATAACAAATATTTATGAAACTATTATGAAAAAAATGATGGATTTTTTTGGGCTGAACTTAAACCAGCAGCAATTTGACATAAATTATTATGCCGAGGTGCTTGGGTTTAAAAAAATAATTATTAAAGACCCAAAGATTAAAACCTTAGTCAAAACCTACAACGCTAAACATCCAATTGTCATTATTACTAAGCGCCAAGCACTGCTAAAGCACATGCGCCCGCTCTTAAATGATAAAATTTTAGCCTACGACCAATATTGGTACACCAAAGAAAACAACACGTCATCAGACCATGACAGGCTCTATGGTGCACAAGAAAAACTGTTACAGCTTGGTTTGATTGTCGCGACAGGTAAGTTACTTCGCCATTTAACAATGAGCGATTACAAACCTGATGCACCCGCACTCAGAAGAGCGGTCAATACCAGCTCAAAAGGTCGCTTTGATGCGTTCTGGGAAATTCTTAATAATGAAACTCGTGACTATATCATGCGATATAAACGAAGAGAAATTAACCCTGGAAACTCAGACGCAGCTAAAGGTGGCAGTGCAAAGCCGTCAAAGAACGCAGCAAAAACCAACAAGCAAAATTCAGGGGGCAAGAAAAATTCGGGTAAAAAAGCAAAAACTCAGAATAAAGCGTCTGTCATGTCCAAACTCATGTTTTGGAAAAAAGGCTAACCTACTCTCCTAACAACTTAATTTCAGTTGCCTGGTTAATGTAGCTCTGAGCCTTATCCCATTCTTGCCCGTCTCTTGCTTTTCTAGCAAGACGCAGATATTTTTCTGAAATGGTGCTTCGAGCCTGATTTACCATTGGGTCATAACGATCCAACCTAATCATCGCTTTAAGATAGAATACTGCATTATTCGCTTCAGGCAGCTCTAAACGCTCTTCAGACACAGACCGAATCACCTTATCCCTAAGCGCAGACATTTCAGGAGAGCTCGTTGTTGTGCTACTGGCTGAAGCAGAAAGGTTTCTTTGCTGATCAGGCGTTTGTACTGAACGGCCTAACGTCTGCTTCAAATCATTCAAACGGCGGTCAAGTGGTAACAAGGTTAAACCTGCCGTCACTAAGGCGATTTTGTCTTTACGTATAACCGCTCTATGCACTGCCGCAACATAAGCATCAGTAATAATATAGTTTGATAGTATTGCGGCTTGATCATCCACCGTTTTAAGATCCGCAATGGTATCAAATACATCATGTCGTGTTGAGCTACTCAATAATAAATCTGACTGCGTCAATTGGCGCCGTAACAACTCAGACAGGCGCGCTATATATTCTGCTTTTTCACGATCTAGCTTTTCTTGCATGTAGGAAAAAATTCGGGAATCAGGGTAAAACCCTTTTGCACCTCGAATTAACGCTTCCGCCTCTGCAAATTCGACCTTGTTCGAAGTACTATCTACATGCTTAAGTACTTCGGCTTGATAGTATTTAACCAGCCTATTTTTAATATCAACATCTTGCAAAATTCGGTTTTGAGCAGATGCTGGCAACTCACCAACCAATACCAACGCCTCTTTGCGTAACCCTTGGTCAAACTTTTTCCTGACAAACAGCTCAACTGTTTCGTTAACACGTGACTGCTGCTCTTCACTAAAGAAGATTAACTCTGCCTCCACACTTGATAGAGAGCGCTCACCACTGTTGATTTCATCAATCAACACCTGTACTTTTCCCGCCTGAAACGATGGCCAAGCCATAACAGCTGCAGCGATACCCGCAAGAACCAATGCGCCTGCAAGCACCTTCACCAAATTTGCCACCAGCATACTTTTCGGGCCAATACCTTTGAGTAGAAGTTTCGCATCGCTAAAGCGCTCACCTCTTTCAAAAGCCAGACCTTTCATCATTGCACGCCACTGTTCTTTGCCAAATAACTTGTCTTTTTGCACATCAATATTTAATCGGCGTGACTCAATGGCGTTCACTTTACCGTATGGGTGTTGCCCAAATAGCATTTCGTAAGCCACACAAGACAATGAATACACATCATCACTCGGAACAGGTTCAACCCCATCAAGCACTTGGCAGCTAGTGTAATATAATGCCTGTAACCGCGGGTCATTGTTGTGTAAGCCAATTCGCTTTTGCTCATATTCATACTGATACAAGGTACGGCTTAAGCCAAAATCACTAATAAAAACATCACCATTTAAACCAACAAAAATATTACTGGGGCGCAAATCAGAATGAATTACATGCCGGCTATGGGCATGTGACAAGATAACAGCGACTTGTGACAACAATTGTGTCACTTGCTTAAAGGACATTCCGTGACGATGCTGCTCCAGCAACAGCACTCGCAATGACTGCCCCGCCACTTTAGGCATAATCAGATAATACAGGCCATTTTCTTCTACTAAAGCATCGACCGTGACAATAGATTGATGCTTTAACCGCTGAACACGTTTCACCTCTCGATCTAATGCCACCATCATCGCCGAATCAGGTTTGACCTCGGGCCGTATAATTTTCACCACAACCTCGCAATTATTCTGCAAGTCGCGGGCTTCATACACCAAGAAGTAGGCGCTCTTTCCCAATAATACATTTAATTGATAGCGCTGGGATAACGTCCGACCAACATAGGATAGGTCGCGATCATCCACTGCAGGCTCAGCAAATTTTGTCGAAGGTGCAGGAACAGAGGTCGGTGTCGCTGGCTCCTCCCCGTCTAGGTAATCCATGAATTTTTTGGATTCAAACAGACGCTTGGTATCAGCCTTAGATATCGCAATGGTGGCATCCATATCCGCAGGGGTGTCGATCACCGCAGACTCAGTTGCCACATCCGCCAACCCACCAGGCATACTTGCCGCGACAGCGGCAGGCCCAATGGTATCATCAAGATAATCAAACGCTTTAGGCTGCTTAGAAAGGTCTTTTGGTGCCACCATCAATGTA
Organism: Methylococcales bacterium; assembly: GCA_018672285.1. Taxonomy (GTDB): domain Bacteria; phylum Pseudomonadota; class Gammaproteobacteria; order JABHGC01; family JABHGC01; genus JABHGC01. The sequence continues at coordinate 90,828 of JABHGC010000237.1, read as the reverse complement.
ACATCTTCATCGACGGAGGGCGGTAAGTGGTCAGTACTTACCTCTATATCTGGCACACCGCCTTGACCTAAGCGTGCCGTTAAACTCTGGTAGTCACTTTGTGTTAATAAATTTTCACGATAGAGGTCGTCAAGATAGGTTTGGCATTCGGGCGGTATTGCAGGTAAGGCTTGTAAAACACCCTCCAACCGTTGTTTAAATTCTTCAGCGGTGATTTCACCATGAAACAATGCCTGAAAAGGCGCAAGAAAATCAGACATAATGGCATTATCACTCGGACGATTAGTTGGCCTTCACTTCAACGACGGTAACAGTAACATTGTCGGATGCACCGCGTTCTAGCGCTAAATCCAACAAGAACTGTGAAGATTCTGCTGGGGGCATTTTGTGCATTGCCTCTCCCATCTCTTCATCCATAATATCTTTATATAATCCATCACTGCAAAGTAAAAATTGATCGCCATCTTGAATATCATGAACATCAATATCGACAAACAAGTCTGGAGCAGACCCTACTGCGCGTGTAATCACATTGGCATGAGGGTGACTTTCAGCATCTTCTCGAGCCAGTAAGCCTTGCTCAACCAAGTCTTCCACATAAGAATGGTCACGGGTGATTCGCTCATAGACATTATTTCTGTAACGATATATCCGACTATCGCCAGCCCAGAAAAAGACGGCGTATTGGTCAAAGATCATTAAGGCAACAACAGTACTGCCAATGGTGACGTTTCCACCACGTTGATACGCTTCTGCAAATAAATTGTTATTCGCGACAAGAATTCGATCTTCAACATCAGTCACAAATTTACTGAAGACGGTATGCTCAGGTACACCTTGAAGGTATTGTACAATCGTAGTACTCGCAAGGTCTCCCGCTTCATGGCCACCCATTCCGTCGGCCACAACCCACAACCCTCTTTCAGGCAAGCACAACAAATTATCTTCATTGATTTTTCGCACTTTCCCCACATCTGTCACGCCATTAGACACCCAGCTAAATGGTTGGGTATTACTCATGTATGTAGCTCCTGCAAAATTTATTGGCTAGCACTGCTCAGATTTAACGAAAACCGTTACAATACAATTTATTGTTCACTCTAATTAATAGTTTAGTAGAGGTTACCTGAGATGCCAGCGTTTTTATTATTGGTTCATGTAATAAAGTATATTGCATGTTAAAAATCAGTGTAACTTTATTATCCAAGCCTCGTCTAGTACTTGCTGCCAGCTCATTTTGTCTATTTTTACTGATGACGGCATTACAGCTTTATTCCAACAGCTTACAAGGTTGGAACGTCAGCTGCCATCAGTGGTTACAAACACACCATTACACAAATCTAAATACCGTACTCATGAGCATGACGTTAATGGCTGACGACCCCATCATCATATTGATCACAGCAGCCGTCTGTTACCTAATGGCTGCTCAAGCACAATGGAATAACATCATCCGTTTTATTGCCACACTTGGCATCGGTTACAGCCTAATGCTCAGCATCAAATACGGCCTACAAGTACCCAGACCTATCTCCATGGCGGGCCTTGGCCCTTATGCCTACCCTAGCGGGCACACGTTAGCAGCAACATTAACGTACGGAATGCTGTTTTTATACTGCCGCCCTTTTCTCTTAAAACCATTTCAACACCTTCTATTCATGAGCATTCTGGCTCTCGTCGCAGGCATTGCTTTTTCCCGAGTGTATTTTGGCTTTCATTGGCCTGCAGATGTTTTTGCCAGCTTATTCCTTGGCATTTTCATTTTATCCGTGACTCGATTCACTGACACTGCAAAGACACCACGCCGCTTAATCCTAACCATTTTAACCACAGTCATAGCCAGTATTGTTTATCAGGTGCTAGTATTACCGGTATCTCTTCACGCCATCACCTAAAGGGAGCGGCCACTTTCCACCTCTTTCGCAAACACACTGAGAGGTTTTAAGAGACAATCTATGGATATTTTCCAAGCAATCATTTTAGGCATCATCGAAGGCATTACCGAATTTTTGCCCATCTCCTCTACCGGGCATTTAATTGTCGCTAGCCACTGGTTAGACATTAGGCAAACTGAGGCTAATAAAGCCTTTGAAGTGATCATTCAGTTAGCCGCTATTTTTGCCGTTATCGCAAACTATAAAGATAAGTTTTCAATCAAACACGTAAACCTTTGGGTTAAAGTCGCTATTGCTTTTATCCCGCTCGGGCTTGTCGGTTTTATCTTTCACCAAGAAATTAAAGCCAGCTTTACGGTTTCAACCGTGGGCATCATGTTCATTGTTGGCGGGGTGATTTTTCTAGTACTGGAATATTTTTACAAGGCAAGCGCAGATCACGTCAGTAATATTGAGGAGATTAGTTACAAACAGGCTTTTTGGATTGGTATCGCCCAAATGTTTGCATTAATCCCAGGAACGAGTCGAGCTGGTGCCTCTATTGTTGGCGCCTTACTCGTTGGCCTTACTCGTAAAGCGAGCGCTGAATTTTCTTTCCTACTGGCACTCCCGATACTAGCTGCAGCAGCGGGATTTGACTTAATCAAGCACTACCAAGATTTTAACCAAGATGACATATGGATGTTAGCGACCGGTTTTATCACTTCATTTATTGTCGCATACGGTGTTATTAAGCTATTTACTCGATTTTTAGATCAATTCACGTTTATCAGTTTTGGCATCTATCGAATTGGCCTAGGTATTATATTACTCTGGTTACTTTAATCATTCTTCGCGGTCAACCAACTCGATATCAACATCTTCTCCTGAAAATAGAGACGAAAACATTTGCAAACGCTCCATCGGGTCATTAAGTGCGAGTGCTGCCTGCTGCTGCTCTAAATTTAATGGCAACAACTCTGCTAAACGATTCCCAACCCACAGCGCATCCCGCCAATCAACATCCTCTCTGACCATGGGAGAGACCGCACGCTCATGCAGTGACATCCCCATTTCAATCAACTCATTCAAACTACTGGGTATAGAGGATGTTTGTTCCTCATCTAGAAAAACCAGCTCACCCATGATTAAATCGTTTTGACCGACGATATAGTCTTCAATTTTAAATTTTTTCAGACCCAGTACTTTAATCGTCAGAATGCCATCGGCTGCTTGATCCCAATCAACAATTTTCATCACTGTGCCAATTTCAGCGAAAGCGACTGTCTCATCATCTTCTTCAAAAGAAAGCGTAATACCAAAACCACGGTCGTTACGCATGCAGTCACTCACCATATCTAAATAGCGAGGTTCAAAAATTTTCAGCGTGTGCGTTGCACCAGGGAAAACCACCAAAGGCAGTGGAAATAAGGCCATCGTTTCTGTCATGATACTGTCCATAAGATTACTTTTCACCCCAGCGCGGAATCAAACCGTGCTCGATGTGTAAATGATCCAAAATTCGCGCAACCATAAAATCAATTAAGTCATCAATACTCTTTGGCTGCTGATAAAACCCAGGGTTCGCAGGCATCATCACCACGCCCATTTTGGCCAGCTTCAGCATATTTTCAAGATGAATGACGGACAAAGGGGTTTCTCTCAAGACAATAACCAACTTACGCTGCTCTTTTAGCATGACGTCTGCTGCGCGCTCCATTAAATTATTACTCGAACCACACGCGATGGCTGATAATGTCCCGGAAGTACAAGGACATACCACCATGGCATCCGGCGGATTTGTACCACTTGCCACTGGTGCCATCCATTCTTGCCGACCAAAAACAAACAGCTGATCATCAGCTGCTTTAAAATGCTGCCTGAGCGCTGCCTGCATTTCATTGGTGTTACTTGGTAAGGTGAGTTCAGTCTCTGTGTTAATGACTATTTGAGCTGGCTGTGACACCATCAAGTAAACTCGGTGACCACCATCGAGTAAGCACTGGATTAATCGCAACCCATATTGAGCGCCGGAAGCGCCAGTCATTGCAACTGCAATTGTTTTAGGCATAACGTTGCTTCAACCCTGATACTACTTGATCATGAATCCCACCAAACCCTCCATTACTCATTATTAAGATATGATCACCCTGCTCCGCTTTATCCACTGTCGCTTGCAACAACGCGTCAAAATCATTAAAGACAATCGCTTGCGGGCCAATGGCAGAAGCCACTGCCGACAAATCCCAGCCTAAGTTATCTGGCTGATACAAATATACCGTATCGGCTTGCTGTAAACTTTTGGGCAACGTCTCAGCATGGATTCCCATTTTCATGGTATTAGATCGAGGCTCTAACACCGCAATAATGCGCTTATCTTTCACCCGGCCACGCAAACCTTGTATCGTGGTGGCAATCGCCGTTGGGTGATGAGCAAAGTCATCATAAACGGTAATGTCATTCACCACGCCTTTCACTTCCATTCGGCGCTTTACGTTTTTAAATTGTGCCAGATAGGCAATCGCAGCCCTAGCATCAACCCCCGCATGCTGACATGCAGCAATTGCAGCAACCCCGTTAAACATATTGTGACGCCCAGTGCATGCCCAATCAACGTCGCCCAGTTCTTGCCCCTGATATGACACACTAAACACACTAAAATCTTCAGCTTTGGCTTTCACCTGCCAGTCACCAACACCGGCATCCCCTGTTAACTCCAACGGCGTCCACAAGCCCATTTCAAACACCTCTTTAAGGTTTTCGTCTTCCTCTGGAGCAACCACCAAACCCGAGCTTGGCACAACTCGCATTAAATGGTGGAATTGCCGCTGAATAGCAGCAAGATCAGGGAAAATATCGGCATGATCAAACTCTAAATTATTCGCAATCAACGTTTTTGGGTGGTAATGCACAAATTTTGAACGCTTATCAAAAAAGGCCGTGTCATATTCATCGGCTTCTACCACAAAGAAGGTTTCGCCCAGTCTTGCCGACATGCCAAAATTTTCAGGAATGCCACCAATTAAAAACCCGGGATTAAGACCTGCTGCCTCTAAAATCCAAGCGACCATACTGGCCGTCGTTGTTTTCCCATGCGTACCGGACGCTGCAATCACCCAACGCTGATTTAATAAGTTTTCAGACAACCATTGAGGGCCTGAGATATAACGCAATTGCTGATCTAAAACCGCTTCAATCGCAGGATTTCCTCGGCTCATCACATTACCCACCACCACCACATCCGGTTTAGGATCAAGTTGTGCAGGGTCAAAGCCCTCATATAATTCGATCCCAGCCTCTTCTAGCTGTGTGCTCATCGGCGGATAAACATTTTGATCCGAACCTGTGACTTGATGGCCTAGTCCACGCGCTAATAGCGCAATACCGCCCATAAAGGTTCCGCAGATACCTAAAATATGAATGTGCATAGTGATGTCTTATTATTATGAGGTGAGAGAAAATAAAATCTGTGCAATGAACAACATAGTAACAAACCCTAACAAAATTCCAACGAATAAAATGGTTTGCAACGCATGCCGGTAAATATGTCCTGTCACCACAAAAGACCACAAACTAATGACACCTTGAATCATGCGAAGCGCCTCAGGTTTATCTTCAGGTACTGAGTTATCAAGCCAAACAAATGCAATGACAACCATAGAGGACAACAACAACGACGTGCCTAAGACCGCGACTAAGGTTTGCTGGTAACGGTATCCAAACCCCACAACCGCAAGCAGAGACCTTACACACACATACAGCAAGGCTATTTCGCCAACCGCATAAATTAAGGAATAGCTAACGCTACCACCAATGATGATTAAGAACAGAAAACTGACAACCACATACACAATCATCATCAATTGAAAGAAAAAAGGTGAGGACGGCACATCTTGCGGGCCTTTTTGCAACAGACATATCTGCCAAAACAACTTAACTAAACCCATTGATTGCAAAACCCTTTCCGCATAATTCAAACCCACAGTGTGCAAGATATTCAGCCACATGGAAACCATAATATTCATTCTGTTTGAGTCGTCATTATTTTTTTGAATTTACCCTTTCTGAAATGCTAACTACACTTTTAATATCACACTTCGGAATCAAAATATGTCATCAATCGTCCACAAGCTACACACTGGCGTTATTGCCGCCCTATTTTTAAGCGCGCTATTTTATTTAGGCCATGGCAGCAACGAGAATGACCGAAAAGCCCCATCCTTACTGGGAATGTATGCCAGCTCAGCCATGAGTAACTATCGCCCATAACGTCCGTCCATCTGCAAAATTTTGCCTTTGCCCAAACAGCAAGATAAGATAGCCCGATGGAAAAAACGCTCATAGAAACAACCGAACAGCTCACTCAATTTTGCGAGCAAATCAAACACAGCTCTTGGCTCGCCATAGACACTGAGTTTATCCGCGAAAAATCTTACTACCCCAAACTGTGCTTGCTCCAAGTCGCCAATGAAACCCATTCTGCCTGTATTGATCCATTGGTTTTGGACGACACCAAACCCATTATGGATCTATTATTTCGCCAAGATATCATCAAAGTCTTTCATGCTTGCCAACAAGACTTAGAAATTTTTGTCCATTTATACCATGATGTTCCCCGCCCCATTTTCGACACTCAAATTGCAGGGGCACTCGTTGGCATGGGCAACCAAGAAGGTTACGCCTCCGCCGTTAAAAAACTCACAGGCATTCAACTGGATAAATCCCAAACTCGCACTAACTGGGCGCAAAGACCACTGGATGAAAAACAAGTCACTTATGCTCATGGAGATGTTATTCACCTTGGAGAAATCTATAAAATTCTCTTAGGCAAACTCAACGACCTCAACCGCACAGAGTGGCTCACTGAAGATTTTCAGCAACTGGAAACAGCTGAGCACTATATCAACCGCCCTGAACAAATGTGGGTCAAGGTCAAAGGGAACCAGCACCTTAAAGGCGTTCAGCTTGCCGTATTACAAGCATTAGCCAGCTGGCGCGAAACCCGCGCACAGCATAAAGATATCCCCAGAAAATGGGTTATTAGTGACGATGTCCTACTCGATCTTGCCAGACAAATGCCCAGTGCCCATAAAAATTTATCTAAAATTAGAGGCATTAACCCAAAAACACTCGAGAAAGACGCAAGCACGATTTTAAGCTTAATCAACCAAGCACAAGAAAGCCCTCGAGAAAACTGGCCTCAGCACAAACAGCGCAGCAAAAAACTCACCATTCAGCAAGAAGCCTTTATCGACATATTAATGGCTCTAGTGAGACTTAAAGCGGAAGAACACAACATCAGCGCCGCATCCCTTGCCAGACGCAGAGATTTAGAGCGGCTAGTCTCAGGCGAAAAACCAGACGACATTTTTACCGGCTGGAAGAAATCCCTTATCGGTCAGGATTTAATCAACTTGGTAAATGGTGATAGCATCATCCGAATCCAGAACGGACAAGTCAAAATAGACACTCAATAGGAGCGACACAATGTCAAAAACGCCTTCCACCATGCTTGAGCTTGGAACAACTGCCCCTGCATTTGAACTCTTTAACCCTACCTCTGGCGACCATGACTCAATTGCCGACATCAACAGTAAAGGGGTTGTTGTCGCTTTCATTTGCAACCACTGCCCGTATGTCGTGCTCATCATGGAGAAGTTCTCAGAAATTGCGACCGCATACCAAGCTAAAGGCATTGAGTTTATCGCCATCAATTCAAATGATGTGGCTAACTACCCTGATGACTCCCCAGAAAAGATGGTCGAGTTTGCCAAGCAATACAACTTAACCTTTCCATACCTATTTGATGAAGATCAATCTATCGCAAAAGCCTATCAAGCCGCTTGCACACCAGATTTATTTTTATTTGATGCGGATAAAAAACTCACCTATCGTGGACAATTTGATGCCGCTCGCCCAAAGGCAGATACAGAAATCAATGGCGCGGACTTAACAGCAGCCATGGACGCACTACTCAGCAACCAAGCCGCACCTGAGCCTCAACTTGCAAGCTTAGGTTGTAACATTAAGTGGAAAGAAGGAAACGAGCCCAGCTACTTTGGCTAATCCATAAACGATAAGAAGAGCAGGCAAATTGCGCGCTCTTCTTATTCTTATCTCAGAGCAAACCTCCGCTCTAGCAAACATCAATCAACGTCTTTCCAAAAGGCGTCATTAGGTAATTGGCAACTGCACACCCGTTTGCCCTTGATACTTACCCCCACGATCTTTATAAGATGTTTCACAAACATCATCCGCACCAATAAACAGCATTTGTGCCACGCCTTCGTTCGCATACACCTTAGCAGGCAAAGTGGTGGTATTTGAAAACTCTAACGTCACATGACCTTCCCACTCTGGTTCCAGCGGCGTCACATTCACAATAATACCGCAACGGGCATAGGTTGATTTACCAAGACAGATAGTGAGTACATCCCGAGGAATTCTAAAGTACTCAACCGTGCGGGCAAGGGCAAAAGAATTAGGCGGAATAATGCAATAGTCGCCGACAACATCAACAAAACTGGTTTCATCAAAGTCCTTAGGGTCAACGACTGAAGACGTATGCACATTCGTAAATATTTTAAACTCACGGGAGCAACGAACATCATAGCCATAACTTGATGTCCCGTATGACACAATTCTTCCTTGCTCGTTTTCTCTCACTTGCCCAGCTTCAAAAGGCTCAATCATGCCGCTTTTTTGTGCCTGCTCACGAATCCAACGATCTGATTTAATCCCCATTGCCTACTTCCTTTACTTAAGCTTGCCTATCAACGTATGGATGCAGAGTGTACTTGATGACATAGGAAATGCATACTCCAAGCCTCGACAAAATACCCATCATAAAAAAAGCCAAGGCAAATACATTGCCTTGGCTTTTTAGCCTAACCACTGATCATTCAAAAATTAGTTATTTTGAATCACAATGTTAGGGAATTTAGACGCATAACTCTTACCATGTAACGCCAATTTAGCCGCTGTTCTGCGAGCGATGTCACGATAAATTTCAGAAATACGACTATCAGGATCAGCAACCACACTTGGCTTACCGTCATCTGTAGACACACGAATGGACATATCCAAAGGCAAAGCACCCAAGAAATCCACATCGTAGTCATCTGACATCGCCATACCGCCACCTTGACCAAAGATATGCTCTTCATGACCACATTCACTACAAATATGAATGCTCATGTTTTCAACAATACCTAACACAGGCACTTCCACTTTCTGGAACATTTTTAGACCCTTACGAGCATCTAATAAGGCAATATCCTGAGGTGTAGTCACAATCACAGCGCCACTCACAGGCACTTTTTGCGCCAATGTTAATTGGATATCACCCGTTCCTGGTGGTAAATCAACAATTAAGTAATCCACATCACGCCATTTGGTGTCTTTTAGTAACTGCTCTAATGCTTGCGTTACCATTGGGCCACGCCAGATCATGGGTGTTTCAGCGTCAATTAAGAAACCGATAGACATAGACTGAATGTGATAGCTGTTCATTGGCTCTAAAGTCTGACCATCATCTGATTCAGGCTTGCCACCTTCAACACCCAACATACGAGGCTGACTTGGGCCATAAATATCCGCATCCAATATACCAACCGTTGCGCCTTCAGCTGAGAGTGCCAATGCTAAGTTCACGGCAGTGGTTGATTTACCAACACCACCTTTACCAGAGGCAATAGCGATAATATTTTTAACCCCTTCAATCGGCTTTAAGGTCTTTTGCACCGCATGTGCTGCAATTTTCCAGTCAACTGAAATGTCAGCAGAGTCCACACCATCTATACCCTCGATGCGACTCTTTAACTCATTAGTCAGCGTTTCAACAAAGCTTTTAGCAGGATAGCCTAGTGTGACACTGACCTTTACGGCGCTGCCATTCACTTCGATATTTTTAATGGCTTTTGTCGCCACCAAATCTTTTTCTGAAAATGGATCGATGTATTCTTTAATTGCTGCTTCAACTTGACTCTGGGTAACGTCAGCCATCATAAACTCCTTACAAAAGACACTATGTTCGCATGTGCTTAAACACTGCAGCGGATTCTACACCAAGCAATCGTTAGTGTCCGTAATATTTATACGCCGATGATTGCAGGGTTTTGTTGGTAACTGACACTAACAACGGCCACACCACCCCTTTACCAGCAACCCATAAATTCGTTACCCTAGCCACTTCCAAAATAGTCCGATTGTCCAGGTAAACTCAAATGCGTAAAATTCTTGTCACCAGTGCCCTCCCTTATGCCAATGGCTCTATTCATATTGGCCACCTTGTCGAATATATCCAAACTGACATCTGGGTACGCTACCTAAAAATGCAAGGACATGAGTGCACTTATGTCTGTGCTGATGACACGCACGGCACACCCATTATGCTGCGAGCGCAAAAAGAAGGGGTCACACCTGAGGCACTAATTGCTAAGTCCAGTGAAGAGCATCAGACAGATTTTGCAGATTTCGGCGTGAACTTTGATTTTTTTCACTCCACTCACAGCAGTGAAAACCAAGAACTCTCTGAGCTGGTGTACAACCGTCTTAACGATGGCGGTCATATTGAAAAGAAAACCATTACCCAAGCGTATGACCCTGAAAAAGAAATGTTCCTCCCTGATCGCTTTATAAAAGGTGAGTGCCCTAAGTGTCATGCAAAAGATCAATATGGTGATGGCTGTGAAGTATGCAGTGCCACCTACAGCACAACCGATTTGATCAACCCTTATTCAGCTGTTTCAGGCAGCAAACCCATAGAGAAAGAGTCTGAGCACTACTTTTTCAAACTCCAAGACTTTGAAGCGATGCTTAAAAATTGGACTCAAGGTGGTCACCTCCAAGAAGAGATGAGCAACAAACTCAATGAGTGGTTTGAACAAGGGCTCAAAAACTGGGACATCTCCCGAGATGCGCCTTACTTTGGGTTCAACATCCCAGGCACCACCGATAAATTTTTCTACGTTTGGCTAGATGCGCCCATCGGCTACATGGCGAGCTTTAAAGCCTACTGTAAACAAAGCGAGCTGAGTTTTGATGACTACTGGAATGCCGATAGCGAACACGAGCTTTACCACTTTATTGGGAAAGACATCATCTACTTTCATTCGTTATTTTGGCCTGCCATGCTGCATGGTGCCAATTTACGAACCCCGACCGCAATTTTTGCACATGGTTTTTTAACCGTTGATGGCGCCAAAATGTCTAAGTCTCGTGGGACGTTCATTAAAGCCCGCACCTACCTAGACCACTTGAATCCACAATATTTGCGTTACTACTTTGCCGCCAAACTCACTGCCAAAATTGATGATATTGACCTTAACATGGAAGATTTTGCCCAACGAGTGAATACCGATTTAGTCAATAAAGTGGTGAATATAGCGAGCCGCTGTAGTGGCTTTATTAAAAAACGCTTTGACGGCAAGCTTGCAGCAAGCTTACCGGACACCAGCTTGGTAGAAGAGTTTCAAGCGGCACAAAGCGTGATCGCCAACGATTTTGAAAGCCGCAATTTTAGTAAAGCATGCCGCCATATCATTGCGCTAGCAGATAAAGCCAACCAATACATTGATGCAGAAAAACCCTGGGTGATTGCCAAGCAAGAAGGCTCAGACGAACATTTGCATGCGGTCTGCAGTACGGCCATTAATTTATTTCGTTTATTAATGATCTACCTCAAGCCCATTTTGCCGCAGATGGCCGATAATGTGGCCACCTTTTTAAATGAGCCCACACAACAATGGTCAGATAGCCAAACCATGCTACTTGACCATGCTATCGAGCCCTATAAACCACTGATGACTCGGGTTGATACAAAACAAATAGATGCAATGATGGATGCATCCAAGGAAGATTTAGTGGCAGAAAATAGCGCACCTGAAACAGAATTAAGCAAAGACCCACTCAGCCCAGAAATTAGCTTTGATGATTTTGCCAAAATTGATTTACGAGTCGCTAAAATTGTTGATGCCCAGCATGTTGAAGGCGCCAACAAATTACTCCAACTCACACTGGATATTGGTGGCGATAGTAAAAACGTTTTTGCTGGCATTAAATCAGCTTACGCCCCTGAAGATTTAATTGGCAAAATGACCGTCATGGTTGCCAACTTAGCCCCACGCAAAATGCGTTTTGGCTTATCAGAAGGTATGGTACTAGCAGCAGGCCCAGGCAAAAAAGACTTATGGATTTTAAGCCCTGATGACGGGGCCCAACCCGGTATGAGAATTAAGTAGCGATGGACTCAATCACACAATTTCTAATGATTTTGCTCGGTACAGTGTTGGTCAACAACATTGTGCTTTCACAGTTTTTAGGGTTGTGTCCATTTATGGGCGTTTCACGTAAATATGAAACGGCTATCGGCATGGGGCTTGCCACCACTTTTGTACTGACCCTATCTTCCGTTTGCAGCTATCTCGTCAATCACTACCTCCTAGAACCGTATGGCATCGAGTTTTTAAGAACCATCAGTTTTATTGTGGTGATCGCTGTTGTGGTGCAGTTCACCGAAATGGCAGTTAAGAAAACCAGCCCACTGTTACATCAAGTCCTCGGTATTTACCTCCCGTTAATCACCACAAACTGCGCCGTACTTGGCGTGGCTTTATTAAACACACAAAAAGACCACGGATTCTTTGAATCAGCTGTATATGGCTTTGGTTCTGCGATGGGATTTACTCTAGTATTGGTGTTATTTTCAGCAATGCGTGAGCGCATTGCCGTAGCAGACGTCCCGAATGCATTTAGAGGTAATGCGATCGCCATGGTCACAGCCGGCCTAATGTCACTGGCATTCATGGGATTCACAGGGTTGATCAAGTAATGACCATCCTTTTCGCCATCCTCATCCTTACCGCTTTAGGGACTATATTTGGCCTGATATTAGGCTATTCAGCTATCCGCTTTCATGTTGATGAAGACCCTATTGTTGACCAAATTGATGCCATTTTACCGCAAACACAATGTGGACAATGTGGTTTTGCAGGCTGTAAACCCTATGCAACAGCCATTGCCTCAGATGAAGCAGATATCAACCAATGCCCTCCAGGGGGTGAAGCCACCATTATCCAGCTTGCTGACTTACTCGATAAAGAAATCAAACCCCTTAATGAAGAAAACGGAATTGAAAAGCCAAAAATGGTGGCTTACATTCGAGAACCAGAATGCATTGGTTGCACCAAATGTATTACAGCATGCCCCGTTGACTGCATTATCGGCACCGGAAAAATGATGCACACGGTCTATCAAAAAGAGTGTACCGGGTGTGAATTATGCGTCCCCGTCTGCCCCGTGGACTGTATTGACATGCCCATAGTTGAAACCACTCTAAACAACTGGACCTGGCTACATCCTGATCAGCAGGAGCCAACACAATGACCCTTTCCAGCTTTCATGGTGGCGTCCAATTAAAACGCCATAAACTGCTTTCAACAACAACCCCTATTGCTCAATGCCCCACCCCTCCCGAGCTAATTCTGCCTTTACAACAGCATATTGGGCACATAGCGAAAGTCATCGTCAATGTTGGTGATACCGTTTTTAAAGGCCAACTCATTGCTCGCTGTGAAGGCAACATCAGCGCCCCCATTCACGCACCAACCTCTGGCACCATTAGCGCCATTGAACAGCGCCCAATTGCCCACCCATCTGGTCTAAGCCACAAGTGCATTGTGCTCACAACCGATGGCAAGGATCAATGGGTCTCAGAGCACCCTAAAAAAGACAACCCACTTGGCCACTCCAGCCAAACCTTAGTCAAACTCATTCAACGCAAAGGCATTGTCGGTTTAGGCGGAGCTACCTTCCCCACCCATGTCAAATTGAACCCTGGGCAGCACACCCTCCTAGATACGCTCATTATTAATGCCGCAGAGTGCGAACCGTACATCACCTGTGACGATATGCTGCTACGTGAGCACAGTGACAACATACTGTGTGGCGCCATCATCATGCGACACATACTCGGCGTTAAACACATCATCATCGGTATTGAGACCGATATGGTTGCCGCATACAACGCCATTAGCAAAGCACTAGAAGCATCCAACCACCACGACATCGTCATCGAGCGCATTCCTTCTATTTACCCAACCGGCGGTGAAAAACAGCTGATTAAGGTTCTGACAGGCAGAGAAGTTCCTAGTGGTGGCTTTCCATCACAGATTGGCGTCATTTGCCAAAATGTCGGTACCGCTTTTGCCACCTATCAAGCGGTGGTGTACGACCGTCCGCTGCTATCTAGAATCGTCACTGTCACAGGCAACAACCTTGAGCACGGGCAAAATTACGAAGTGTTACTCGGCACCCCCATTGACTTTTTATTACAACAACATGGCAACATTAAAGCGGATTCAAGCTTTATTGCTGGCGGCCCTATGATGGGGTTCGAGTTAAAGCAAAATACAGCGCCTATTAGCAAAGGTATTAATTGTATTTTGGTTAACAAACAGGAAAAGCCACCAACACCGATGCCATGCATTCGCTGCGGTAAATGTGCTGAAGTTTGCCCTGCCAGCTTATTGCCACAACAACTGTATTGGTTTGCCCGAGCGAAAGAACTGGATAAAGCAGAACAACACCATTTATTTGATTGCATTGAATGTGGTGCTTGCGCCTACATTTGCCCAAGCCATATCCCTCTTGTGCAATACTACCGATTTGCAAAAGCAGACATTCAACTCCAAGCCGTAGAAAAAGAAAAAGCCGATATCGCAAGAGACCGTCACGAAGCTCGGATAGCTAGAACCGAAAAGAAAAAAGCCGAAATGGAAGCCAAGCGCAGAAAGAAAAAAGAGGCACTCAAAAACAGCGAATCCAGTGATGATAAAGCCGCTAAAAAAGCTGCGATCGCTGAAGCAATGGCACGTGTAAAAGCAAAAAAAGCACAACAAGAAGAAGCAAAAACGACAAACGAGCCAACTAATAACTCACCTAAAGAGCCGACATAATGCATTCATCACCTCATGTACAACAGCCTTTAGGCGTTTCAGATATGATGCTGCAAGTGCTACTGGCATTGGTTCCCGGAATCATTGTGGCCACTCATTTTTTTGGCTGGGGCGTACTCTTCAATATTGTACTCGCCATCATCACAGCCGTTACTGCAGAAGCCATACTATTAAAGCTGAGAGCGCGCCCTATTTTACCTTTTTTAAGTGACTATAGCGCCGTTATCACCGGATTATTATTAGCCCTTTGTCTCCCCCCTTTAGCGCCGTGGTGGATCCCGGTTATTGGCACCCTCTTTGCTATTATCATTGCCAAGCATTTATATGGCGGCCTTGGCTACAACCCGTTTAATCCCGCGATGATTGGATTTGCCGTATTATTAATCTCATTTCCAACCATCATGACGCACTGGGTACTCACACCAGATGCATCACTCTCTGAAGTTTGGTTGACGATCAGCAGCGAAAGCATGCCCACTCAATGGAATATAGACAGTTTAACCAGCGCAACACCACTAGATGAACTTAAAACCCAGTTAAAACAGAATAACTTAAGCCACAGCATTAACCGTGTAAATGAACTCAACCTCATTCCTGCATGGCAGTGGCTAAGCATAGCCTACCTTGCAGGTGGCCTCTATTTAATGGCACGAAAAATTATTACTTGGCATATACCCATTGCGATGCTAGCAGGGCTCATCATCACTGCAGCCATTATTCATGTCATTTATCCTGAGACAACCGCAACACCATGGTTTCATACCATCACTGGTGCGACCATGATTGGCGCATTCTTCATTGCAACGGACCCCATTACAGCCGCCACAACGATTAAAGGCCGGATTTACTACGGCCTGGGTATCGGCATCTTAATTTATATCATTAGAACGTGGGGCGGCTACCCAGATGCGATTGCTTTCGCTGTATTGTTAATGAATATGGCAGCCCCTATGCTGGATCAATACACACAGCCTCGTGTTTTTGGTGGGCGCCAATGAACATTAAGCGCATCATCACAACAGCGGCTGTATTAAGTATTTTCTCATTAATCAGCGCAGGTTTGGTATCCACCACTTTTGAAGTCACAGAAGAGAGAATTGCCGCCGAAGAGCAACTCGTTTTATTGCAGAAGTTAAATACCATGATTCCTGAAGATGAATATAACAATGATTTAGCCGGTGATATTATCCAAAGCAATGATGCGTTACTCGGCCCAGGACAACACGCTATTTACCGAGCAAGACTCAATAACAAACCTGTTGCAGCCGTACTCAGTGCCACCTCCCCTGATGGCTACAGCGGCAAAATAGAGCTACTCATTGGCATTTACACCAATGGCAAAATTGCAGGCGTTAGAGTAAACAAACACAAAGAGACACCTGGCCTTGGGGATAAAATAGAAATTCGCAAATCAGACTGGATAAAGCAGTTCACAGGAAAATCTCTCACTAATCCAAGCTTGAGCGGCTGGCAGGTTAAAAAATTAGGTGGTGAATTTGACCAACTCACCGGCGCCACCATTAGCCCGAGCGCCATCATTAAAGCAACACGGCATACACTCAGCTATTTTAAGCAACAGCAACACAGCATTTTTGCGGAGTTACCATGAGCGATACTCACACCATCATCAAAGATGGCTTATGGCACAACAACCCAGCTTTAGTTCAATTACTGGGGTTATGCCCTCTACTAGCGGTGACCACGTCAGCCGTCAATGGTTTTGCCTTAGGCATGGCCACCACACTCACACTCATCGCATCAAATGGCATTGTCTCCTGGGTACGTAACTGGGTACAACCAGAAGTACGGCTACCTGTCTTTGTACTGATTATTGCCTCCATCGTCACCATCATTGAAATGATGATGAGCGCCTATTTACACAGTTTATATTTGGTGCTGGGTATTTTTATCCCGTTGATCGTCACCAACTGTGCCATCATTGCCAGAGCGGAAGCCTTTGCTGCCCGCAATGATATTGTACCCTCTCTCATTGATGGGCTCTTTATGGGGCTAGGCTTTAGCGCAGTACTCATCATACTCGGTAGCCTAAGAGAGTTGATTGGCCAGGGTACTTGGCTCTCGGGCATAGACTTATTATTAGGAGAACAGGCGAAAGCTTACGTCGTCATTTTATCGGCTGATTATGGCGGATTTTTATTGGCCATTTTAGCCCCCGGTGCTTTTATTGTTTTAGGCGGCCTACTGGCGATTAAAAACATTGTGGATGACCGCTTAGCAGCAAAAGCAAAAAGCCAACCGGTCGAAGTGGTGCTTGCAACTAATGAATAAAGACAAGCGCGAAAAAATCTTTGCCATTCTCAAAGAACACAACCCAAACCCAACCACAGAACTCAACTTTGACAGCCCATTTGAGCTATTAATTTCTGTTTTATTATCAGCTCAAGCGACAGATGTTAGCGTTAACAAAGCAACCAAGTCCCTATATAAAGTTGCGAACACGCCTCAGGCTATTTTTGATTTAGGTGAAGAAGGTTTAAAAACATACATCAAAACCATTGGTTTATTTAATACCAAAGCCAAAAACACCATCAAAACCTGCAAAATGCTAATAGAACTGCACAATGGCGAGGTACCCGATGATCAAGTCGCTTTAGAGGCACTACCCGGTGTTGGCCATAAAACGGCGAATGTGGTTCGTAACACCGCTTTTGGCCACCCCACCATTGCTGTCGACACACATATTTTTAGAGTGTCTAATCGCACCAAGATTGCACCCGGAAAAAATGTGAACATCGTGGAGGAAAAATTAATGAAATTTATTCCTAAAGCCTATCATCAAGATGCACACCACTGGCTCATATTACTTGGAAGATACACCTGCATTGCACGAAAACCACGTTGCGGTAGCTGCCTAATTTATGACTTGTGCGAATATAAAGATAAGACGGAGATTTAATGTTTTCTAACGACCGCAACCAAATGCGCCAATATTTCTTTGATACCTGGCAAAAAGCACAAGACAGTAATGCCAAGTTAGAACCATTAGAACTGTTAATTGCCAGCATTATTCAAGACCACCCAGAATATCATGCCACCATCAACAATCCGTTCAAACATTTAGAGAAAGACTACTTACCAGAGTCAGGTGAGAGTAATCCATTTTTACATATGGGTATGCATATTTCATTACAAGAACAAGTTCAAACCAATCGACCTAAAGGCATTACCGCCATTTATCAGAAACTCTGTAAAGGCTCTCCTGACGTTCACAACACGGAACACACCATGATTGAGTGCCTTGCAAAGTCACTGCATGATGCCCAGGTCAATCAAACCCAACCCGATGAAAAATCTTATATTAAATGCTTAAAAAAGCTACTTAAGAAATAACCCGCCATTAAAACACCTGACTAAGGCGTACATGCTTGTCCACCGCCATCACCAACATCTGCCACCGCGATTAAAGGCTGCTCTTCTAATGGTGCCTCGTCTTCAGTCCCCGCAATAACTTCCTCTTTTGCTTCACCCTCTGTGCTTTCTTCTGCTGCAGGTTCTTCTTCAGAAGCGGTGCCTGAATCCCCTTCGGCAACCGACTCTTCTGGTGCGGCTTCAGCATCCGCTGCCGCGGGCTCTTCGACGCTATTACTCGTATCATCTGCAGGAGCTGCGCCTGAATCTGAAGAGGCAGACTCGGTTGTACCAGCATCTGACGTTGTAGCAGTATCGGTTGATGTATCAGGTTCTGGCGCTGACGCTGTGCTGTCAAAACCACCCCCCGTACTGGTTGATCCCGTTGTCGTAGTCGTCGTTGTTTCTGCAGCAGTAGAAGCGGCCTCTTCTGCAGCAGCCGTCGCTTGTTGCTCAGCTAAAATGGCCGCATCCTGATCTGCAGCTGATGACGACAGGGTAATGCTAGGTGCGCCTGACAGTGCATTAAAGCTGCCTAAATCATTCACTTCAACAGCAGAAACAGTAATATCTTGACCGGCAATCAGCGTACCTGCATCCGTATTCAGGTTACCGACGCCATTCCCGTCGGCATCCGCGGTGATAAACACATTTCCAACAATGGCATTACCGGACAAAGCAATTCTAATATTCCCACCAGACAATACATTCACATCGTTATTCGCCTGCAAAACAATATCGCCGATACTGCCTGTTAGCGCATTAATACTAATATCATTACCGCTAATAACACTAAGCCCTGCTGAGTCTACAGCACCAAGCAAAACACTTCCCGTACTACTTGATAGCAAAATATTACCTAAGCCATCAATATTATTTAAATCGATATTGCCAATAGCTTGTATATCTAAACCGACAGCAACAGCAGTAATCACCGTGTCACCACTTAACTGAGTAACGGTATCGGCTTGTAAGACAAAATCGGTATTGAGGGTAAAACCACTCCCAATCGTAATGGCGCTTTGCCCTCCGGCACTCCCAATGGTGACACTAGACAAAGCCGAGTTAAAGAGTGATATTGCACCTGAATCTATGATGAGTTGACTGCCTCCACCATTTCCGACATCAATCGATGTCCCGGCAGTGAACGGTTGTATCAGTAAGCTACCTGTACCGGTGACACTATTATGTATAAACGCATCATTATCTGTCGTAATCGTAATATCACCACTGCCTGCATCCAAAATACTGTCAGTATGAACAAACCCACTGCCTTGCGATGTTAATACGATATTGCCACCTGAAGTACTTACCTGAGGCCCAATAAGATCCATATTGCCATTCGTTGCCAAAACGCTAAAATCACCACCACTGGTATTAAACGTCGTACTCAAAAAGACAGCATTAAGGCCACTTGCGCTAAAACTACCCCCATTCGTATTAACCGCACCACTCATGTTAATGGAGCCGCCACTATTGATGCTCAAGCTACTGCCACTCACGGCGGTTATTGGTGCTGTAAAAGTGATGTCACCCGATACGGTGGATGCGGAGAAATTGCCACTACCAGATAGGTTGGTGCCACTACCTTGACCATCAAACAGGATACTCCCTGAAGTAGCCGATATGGCAAAATCACCTGTATTCGTTACAAACGTAGGAATGAACACATTACCATCACCCAACGCCTGAATTGTGACGTTACCACTGTCAGTTGTAATGTCACTGCCAAAATCAATAAACCCACTTTGCACACCAGCAGCGACATTCGCATTGTTTGTGAGAGTAACATTACCTGATGTGGTGCTAAATCCAGGATTGAAATTAATCAGGCCTACCGTCGAATTCGTGATCGATATATCACCAGCGGCTGTATCCATATTGGTCGTAATTAACACACCACCATTTGAAGTGATATTAACATCACCACCATTCGTGATGAATGACCCATTGACCGTCGTCAGGCCACCACTAATAGCGGTTAAACTCCCCTCTGTCGCATTGAAATTATTAATGGTTAATAAATTTCCTGCCGTTAAATTAGACAAAAAGGCCACCGGCGACCCCCCTGACTTAATAAATTGTGTCGTAATATTGCTTGCAGCATCTAAGGTAAACGCATTACCACTAGATGACTGTAAATCCGCATTAATGGTGATGCTTCCTGCGGTTGATGTCAGATTTAAAGGTGAAACTGCCCCCCCCCCAAGACTATCAACCGCTGAACTCGTCACCGTAATGTCATTGGTTGAATTCACGGTTAATGCAGCATCCAACTGCAAACTCCCCGTTGAATCAAAATCAACCAAGCTCGAACCACCTACATTGCCATTAATCGTTGTTGCTTGACTGACAAACACTTGATTACTCGTAACGACAGCAGAACCTACCCCAAAATCACCCGCATTACCACCACTGACAAAGGAACCTACGTCAATGATATTACCGGTTATCGTACCGCCCCCTAAAAATACATTGAAGCCCAATATTCGTATATCTCCGGCACCTGCATTTAGCGAATGAACGCTTGTATTGGCATTAGATGTTGTGCCATGAATAGAGCTGCCTTCAATTTGTATGTTGCCACCATTTGAAGTAAGCGTATCATCCGCACCAAGAAAAGCGATATTACCACCCGCTTGAAAGATAACGGTATTGCCGACACCAACATTCAATGCCAACTCGTTATCCGACAAATCATTGATGGTGATTGAATTATCGGCTTGCAGGACAATATTCCCAACCAACCCTTCTAGTGAAGCCTCTGATATTGTCTCGTTACCTGCAGGGGCATCCGCAAAGGCAACGACATTGACACCATCTAAACTTCCCGCTGTAGCCCCATCAGTAATCGTAATGTCGGCAGGGTCAAGTAGTACCGTCCCAATGTCGCCATTCACACTACCTGTATCAACCTGCCCGGCAAAAAGTAAATTGTCTTTTCCTGAGACCTCAACAAAACCGCCATCACCAGAGATCTGCCCACCTTTAACGCTAATATTCCCTTCAAACTGAGTATTCTCATCGGCCCAGACAATGACTTTTCCCCCATTGCCGCTTTGTGTCGCATCCGCATTAAGGGTTGTTTCTGAGGTGATCGCTGTGCGTTTTGCATTTTGAATATCTGGGTTAAGACCAGCTTGGTCTCCACCAACCAATATTTCTCCACCTCCCAGCGCACCAGAAGCCAAAACACTGGCTTGATCAAACAACCCCACTCGCTCACCGAGTACTTGTACTTGTCCGCCCGCGCCACTCAATGAGCTGGCGTCAATTGAACCACTGCCTTCGATTAGGGTTGTACTGTCTGATTGAACAATGACCGTTCCGCCATTCACTTCAGAGCGGCTCACCACAGATAATTGGCCATCGTTAATGACATCTCCACCTGAACCCGATAAAAAGATACTGCCATCACGCTCAACAATGCTTTCTGCACTGATGATGCCGCTGTTTTGCACCACTGTGGAGGCTAAATCATTCGCCACCTTAGCGGTCATCACCACATTGCCACCAAGGGCGGTGATCTGGCCGACGTTGCTGACACCTGATAATGCATCAACACTGGCTTCATCCACAGAAAACTGAATTAAACCATCACCGGCTAAATCCAACGACACCCGGCTGCCTGAGGCCAATGCCACAGAGCCTAATTTGGCTTGGATAATGCCACTATTCTCGGTGTAGTCACCCGCAAGCACTGCAAAACCCCGCTCAGCAACTTGGATATTACCTTCGTTCACAACCTTACCTAAGGCCGAACCATTCACTTTAGAAAACTCGAACTTATTACTGAGGAAGTCTTGATTGGCGATGTCTAAAGTGGTCGCAATCACACTGGACACATCGATCTTTGCGGAGGGTGCAATGAAGATGCCACCGGCATTAATGAGAAAAATACTGCCATTGGCAGATAACTGACCAAAGATATTACTGGCACTGCCCCCAATCACTCGGTTTAACGCAATAGAGGATGAACTGGGCTGAATAAAACGAACTGTTTCATTGCTTCCAATAGAGAAACTATCGAAATTAATCACCAGTTTATCTGAAGATTGGGTAATCACCGTGGTGTTAGCATCTGGCCTTGAGAAAGTCGCGCTACCAGAGATAATACTCTCGCCTGTTAGCTCAGCACTCGCGACTTGCGGTAACGCGGCTAACGTTGCAGGCAACACCCAACGAGCATCCAACACAGACCGTATTGTCTGTTTCAATTCCATTGATCGCACAATCAGCACCCACCATCATTCTTATCATTATTAAATCTCTGCATTGATCATATGACACAGAGAAAGAGAACAATAATTATAGTTCACACATTCCATACTGTGATATTTTAAGCTGAAAAACCATCAGCGATTACCCTCATCTATAGGCGCCAAGGCTTAGTGACTAAGGCGTGCAGGCCTGACCACTACCATCTCCCGCATCAGCAACCGCAATCAGCGGCTGCTCTTCTAGAGGCGCTTCTTCTTCCGTGGCCGCTACAACGTCTTCTTTCGTCTCTTCGGTACCTTCTTCTGCTACTGCTTCTTCCTCGGCTCCCCCTTCTTCTGCAACCGCTTCTTCAGGAGTGGCATCGGCGTCTGCTTTTGCTGGCTCATCTGCTGTTGCTGCGGTTTCTTCTGCGGGTGCTTCTGTGCCTGAATCTGCTGCAGGTTCTGTTGTCGCCGTGTCGTCTGCTGGTGCAGCTGTGCCACTATCCGCTGTCGCGCCGTCTGTTGTTCCCGTGTCTGCCCCGCCATCAGATGTCGTCGCTGTACTTGTATCTCCGGTTGCGGTATCCGTTGTTGTAGTCGTCCCAGTCTCTGCCGCTGTATCAGGCGCTGGCGCACTAGCGGTATTATCAAAGCCACCACCCGTACTGGTTGTTGTCGTTGTTGTTGTGGTTGTATCCGTTGTTGTGGTCGCAACGGCATCTGTCGCAGCATCTTCCGCTGCAGCAGCAGCGGCGTCCGCAGCTGGGTCTTGTGGAGCGGCAGTCAACGTAATCGTGGGGGAACCTGACAACGCAAGTACTGTTGACCCTGTCGTATTCACTTCAGCTGCCGAGATAGTTATGTCAAACCCTTTAATTTCAGAGCCTGATATTGCGTTAAGGCTGCCCACGCCATTGGCATCGCTGTCTGCCTGGATCAGCACACTGCCCTCAACTGAGCTATTTGAATTTGCGGAAATTCTGACCGACTGGTTCACATTCACATCATTCGTCGCCACCAAAATCGTGTCACCATTACTGGCCACAAAACCATTAATCGTGATGTCTGTTGCATCCAGGACAATATTCAAGTTATCAGCCGCATTGGCTGTCAGATTATTCACCGTCAGTGCAGATGTGCTTTCAATTAAAATAGCACCTATTCCTGAAGCGTTACTAAAGGTATTGCTACCACCTATCACGTTACCCGATAACAAAACATTAGAACCTGCAACCCTCACGCCACCATTGACTGACTGCACCGTTCCTGCACTTTGGTTCACTCCCCCCAGGCTTTCAATGATGACGTTACCACCCTGAGAGGTGATAGATGATGCGATATTAATGTCCACATCACTTATTAATGTGGCACTTCCTTGAGTTGAAATACTACCTGTCGTAATACTGCCGGCAACATCGGTAAAAAACGACGTCAATTGTGTTGTTCCGCCAACGATACCGACTTGTGCAGGCCCGAGTGACAATAAATTCAAACTCCCGGCGCCATCAATATCATTTAAAGATATACCCGACGTACCAGCACCATTTGAGGTGAGTGTTAGTGAACCTGACACGGCTAATGATCCT
Source organism: Methylococcales bacterium (assembly GCA_018672285.1). Lineage (GTDB taxonomy): Bacteria > Pseudomonadota > Gammaproteobacteria > JABHGC01 > JABHGC01 > JABHGC01. The sequence goes on along the minus strand of JABHGC010000237.1, from coordinate 66,841 downwards.
GCTGATTGCGTAATCCCTAGGTCAGCAGTGACGCTGGAGGATAAATTGATATTGCCAGAAGCAGTAAAGTTGCCCGCCGCAATCACTACGCCTTGCAAATTAATCGTTGAAGCATTGATATTAACATCACCCGATGTATTAATTTGTTGCGCTGTCACCGTATTCGCACTGGTCACGGTAAAGGAGTCAGGTTGAATACTCGCACCCACATTACCCACAACGACATTCCCTGTACCGGCCTCAAAGGTTAATGCTATAGGTGTGCCTGCGGTATCGATGGTACTTAAGCTGATATTCCCAGCACCAACCCCTGAACTAAAGGTAAATGGCGCATTGATCTGCAAATCATCCGTTATGGTAATATCGGTGCCAGCAGAGGTGAGCGAGCCACCCAAAATTAATGTTGGGCCTACCGTTTGAAAATCAACATTGCCATTATTATTCAGCGTAATGGTACCGTTAACCGTAATACTACCAGCACCCAGTGGCGCACGTATCAAAGTTGGGTCATTAAAGGTTGCATCACCAAGCTTTACAGCTGTATCACCGTCCGAGAGACCGATAGTAATGCTACTAAATCCATCAGCGAGTGCCGCGGTATCCACCACCAGTTTGCCTGTTCCGCCAGCAACAGTGCCGATATCAATGGTTGCATTTGCTGCTGTAAAACGTGGCTTAATATCTAATATCCCTGTGCCACTAATTGAGTTTGCACCACCTGAAAAAGTCATTACATTTGAAAATAAAGTCAGATTATTACCACTCAGTGCACCCAATGTGACTGATTGATTACCCGTATTTGTTTTCAGCAGCAAATCACCAGCATTGGTATTAATTGTACCTAGATTCACGAGGCTGTCGGCATCGGTATTACCTGTCAGTTGCAACGTCGTTAACCCTGCATTCGTTACCGATAGGCTGGAATTAACATTCAAGCCCCCTGCAGATGATAGGGTTAGTGTACCCCCTGCCGTATCTATACTCGAAGTACCCACATTGATATTGGCAGCACCTGTCACCGTCAAATCGATATTACCAGCACTGGTCGTCACATTACTGTTCAAGCTAATATCTGAAGCGGCAACAGCAGACAAACCACCCAAATTACTTAGGGCAGAGTTAATATCAACTAATGCACCCGAGGTGATACTTAATGTTCCTGTTGCTAAGTTAATGCTAGTACCATTTAGCTGCACATCGCCATTTGTACTATTAACTGAAAAATTTAACGGTGAACCGCTTGCTAAAATATTAGCCCCTGCAGCAAAACTCACGGTGTTAGTTGCGTTTGTGGCGAATGTTTTCACTGCACCATTATTAAACTGGTAAGCATTGCTTAAAGTAACTTGATCTGTTGCACTAATGGTGGCATTTCCATCGGTCGTAAAGCCACTTAAAACAACATTACTGCCACTGACACTAATATCATTCGCCTGACTGATATTATTCGAAATCAATACATTCCCAGCATTTGAGACCACAATGCCACCGCCCTGTAAAAAACCAGTAGAGGTGATTGCTCCAACCCCCGTCGAGGACAATGTTAGTAGGCCACCACCGCCTCCATTACTTGTCTCAATCGTGGTGTCATTGGTTATCAGCCCTGCAACTGTTGATGCTGTAAACGCACCTGCGACTGTACTCACACCAACACCCGTTACTCTTAAATCGCCACTGCCTGTTTCAGATAAATTGACCGAACCTCCATTAGTATTAAGCAATGTGCCGGTACTAAGGGTTAGTGTCTCGACCGAAGCCGTTCCACCCGTGTTTGTTGCAGTAAAATCAATAGGGCCGCTACCTGTGGTGGTAAAGCTGGCATTAATATCAATATCGGTCACAGCATTAATGGTGACGTTATTACCCCCGGCATTGGTGAAGGTGACACCACCCGCAAGAATCACATTACCAGTAGATGCAGTTATGATCGTTGTTGTGCCGTTAGATGTGAAGCCCGCTTGCAAGTCGACTAAGGTTTGTGCTGTTGCGGTAAAATCCCCCGCATTAACTGTACTGCTTGAAGTCACGGTTCCTGCCGTTGTTGCAAGCTGTACGCCACCCGCTAATGCATTTAGTGTACCATCGTTAGTCACATTACCAGAGCCAAGCTGGAGCGCGAGTATATTGCCGCCACTGGTGGCGATACCTGTACCAGACTGAAATAAAATATTGCCAGTATTCGCAATCCGCGAGTCAAACACACCGCCACCCGTGGTATTGGTGTTACCCACGGTAATATCACCACTATTAACAATATCGATATCAATAAAACCACCAGAAGTGCTTAATCCGCCCAGTAAAAATAGATCCCCGGTCGTGGTCGCAACGGTAATATTACCGGTGCCTGCATTGGTCAAACCACTAATCGATACATCACCAATATTTGCGACTGCTGAAAAACTGCCGTTATTGGTGCTGATGTTGGCACCAGCAGGAATACTAATCGAGCCAGTACCCGTCGCGGTTGCGCTGAATGTTCCGCCCCCCCCCGTATCACTGTTTGCAGCTGTAAAAGTAATATTATTATTCGTTGAGTTTGCAGTAAAAAAACCACCCCCCGTATCGAAACCTGTATTGAGTAATATGCCACCACCAGAATTCAAACTAACATTACCGCCATTCGTCACCAGAGCGCTATTAATGGTTAATAATCCGCCACTGAGCGCATCCAAGCTACCACCCACGGCATTAAACGCATTAACATTCAGCAAACCACCCGCGTCTAAATTAGATGTAAAGGCCGCTGGAGTACCACCTGACTTAATAAATTGTACTGTAAGATTATTGGCGGCATCTAAGGCAAATGCATTTCCATTAGATGACTGCATGTCAGCACTAATCGTAATACTGCCTGTCGTTGATGCCATCAGTAAAGGTGAACTTGCGCCGCCCCCTACACTATCAACAATCAGGCCATTGACATTGATATCACCAACAGCGATTACCGTCAGAGGTGCAGATAACTGAAAACTGTTATTCACGTCAAAATTAACGGTACCACTGGCATTAATGGTGGTCGCGCCAGAAATAATGATATTCTCACTTAACGCAGCAACACCGCCTACAAAGTTTCCAGCCGCACCGGCTGTGGTACCCGCACCAAAATTAATATTGTTCCCTGTAAAGGTGCCACCATCTGAAAAAATTTGAAAGCCTAAAAAGGTCATATCACCTGTACCCGAAAAAACGGATCTAGGTGATGTATTTGCTGTACCTGTTGTACCATGAACCGAGCTACCTTCAATGTGAAGATCAGCATTGTTCGTATCCAGCGTATCATCGGCTCCAGCAAAAAAGATATTACCACCGGCTTGAAAAACGATGGTATTACCACTTGTGAGACCAATAAAATCTAACGTATTATCCGTTAAGTCATTCACCGTGATGGAATTATCAGCTTGTAAAATGACATTACCCGTAACCGCTTCCAGTGTTTGCTCGGCAATGGTAAAGGTAACGGCACCACCATCAGCAAACAAAATACTGTCATCAGCAAGCTCTGCATCATTTGCACCACCCGCACCATCTACAATGGTTATATCTAATGGATCCAACAATAACGTCCCTTGTTGACCATTCGTTGCAAAAGTATTGACAGTGCCATCAAAGAATAAATTCTGTTTACCCGAGACCTCTACAAAGCCACCATCACCAGATTGTTGCCCACCTTTAACGCTGATATTACCTTCAAAATGGGTATTCTCATCCGCCCACACAATCACTTTGCCGCCATTACCGCTTTGTATAGCATCCGCTGTGATTGTGATCTCTGAGGTAATCGCTGTGCGCTTGGCATTCTGAATATCTGGATTAAGACCGGCTTGGTCGCCACCGATCAACACTTCACCACCACCTAATGCGCCTGAGGCTGATATATTGGCTTGGTCGAATAAACCAACTCGTTCGCCTAAAACTTGTACTTGCCCACCGGTACCATTCACTGAGCTGACATCAATTGAACCACTGCCTTCGACTAAGGTCGTGCTGTCCGATTGAACAATGACCGTTCCACCATGGGTTTCTGTACTGCTGGCAACCAATTGACCTTCATTAATCACGTCCCCGCCTGAGCCTGAGAGGAAAATTTCTCCATTCACTTCAGCAATGCTTTCTGCACTAATGATGCCGCTGTTTTGTACCACGGTGGAAGCTAGGTCATTGGCCACCTTGGCGGTCATTACGACGTTACCGCCATTGGCTGTGATTTGACCGACGTTATTCACGCCTGCTAACGCATCTACCGCCGCTTGGTCAACGGCAAATTGAATCAGTCCATCACCACTTAAATCGAGTGAAATTCGGTTGCCTGAGGCTAGCGCTACGTCCCCTAGCTTGGCCTGGATAATACCGCTGTTCTCTACATAGTCCCCGGCGAGTACAACATAACCACCATCGGCAACACTGATCTCACCTTCGCTGATAACTTTACCGAAACTGGATCCTGCGACTTTGGAGAATTGAAAGGTGTTATTGAGAAAATCTTGGTTGGCAATATCGAGAGTTGTGGCGATAACACTGGAGACATCTATTGCCGCTGTGGGTGCAATGAAGATACCACCGGCGTTCACCAGAAAAATGCTGCCATTGGCTGAGAGTTGACCCAAAATGTTACTGGCACTACCACCTAGCACTCGGTTAAGCGCAATGGACGAAGCACTGGGTTGAATAAAACGAACCGTTTCATTACTGCCAATCGAAAAGCTGTCGAAATTAATGATCAGCTTGTCGGAGGATTGAGTAATAATCGTAGTGTTAGCATCGGGCCTTGAGAAGATCGCACTACCAGAGATAATACTCTCGCCCGTTAGCTCAGCATTTGAAGCTTGAGGCAATGTTACGAGCGTTACAGGAATAACCCAACGCGCCCCAAGCACGGACTTTATCGTCTGTTTCAGTTTTTTTGATCGCACAGTTTGCACCCAGAGAGATTTAATCGTTTTTTGTTTTATGTACCTACTGGCGGCATCGGGAGCTAAAACTTTAATGACAAATTGTAGGGCATTAAACTTATATGACAGTAATATCCTAAAATGTTTAACAACCTAAAGCCGCCCAGATGAATAAACCGGTGAAGCAGAAGCTCGCATTTAGCAATAGAACATAAGCCTCTTCACTTAAACCAAATGTTCACTATACTTACTGCGAACGAGAAAGATTCGACTTTAGAATATAATACAGGTAAAACAATTACCTACCGAGTTATTTTATATTTTCTACGGAATATTTTTAAGGCTTAGTGAACTTTACAACAAAAGCCTTGGTCATAACTGCAAATCATGACGATTTAATTAACCACTCAGAAATGAGTAACCTTTTATAATGTGGAGCAAACATATTTATGTCTAACAAAAAAACTTTATCAGTAGCAATCGGCGCAGCATTCGTATCATCAGTAGCAATGACTTCAGTTTCTGCCGATAGCAACCCATTTGCAGTATCACCTTTAGCAGATGGCTACAAAGTAGCTGGTAACGGTAGTTGCGGCGCAGGTTCTTGCGGCGACAAAGGTAAAGCTGCATCTTGTGGCGACAAAGCAAAAGCAGCATCTTGTGGTGATAAAGCAAAAGCGGGCTCTTGTGGCGATAAAGGCAAAGCTGCATCTTGTGGTGACAAAGCGAAAGCGGGCTCTTGTGGAGACAAAGGAAAAGCGGCATCTTGTGGCGACAAAGCTAAAGCCGGTTCTTGTGGCGACAAAGGCAAAGCGGGCTCTTGTGGCGACAAAGGTAAAACAGGTTCTTGCGGTGCAGGTTCTTGTGGCTCTAAAAAATAATTAGCGCTAGACTACCGATAAGCGTGGTGCGATTACTCGCATCGCGCTTTTTTTATACCTAACAAAAAGGCATAGCGACATGACTTCACTTCCCGTAAGTGGCGCAGGACTCGGCTTTAAACGAGAGTTCATTGACCCTTTTAAAGAAACCCCTCCTAGCCAAATTGATTTTTTTGAAATCGCCCCTGAAAACTGGATCGGCGTTGGCGGCAAGCGAGGAAAAGACTTTAGATACTTTACGGAGCGTTACCCTTTTATAGCTCACGGCTTATCACTATCACTTGGTGGACCAACACCAATAGATAGCCTGCTTGTTAAAGAGATCAAAAAACTTTTTCATGAGCACAATATTTTACATTACTCAGAGCATTTGTCTTTTTGCAGTGATGACGGTCATTTATACGACCTACTGCCAATCCCTTTTACTGAAGAATCTGTCAAGCACGTTGCCAGCCGAATTCGCCAAGTTCAAGATATGATGGAGATGACCATTTCCATAGAAAATGCCTCCTATTACGCACAACCTTATAGCGAAATGTCTGAAATTGAATTTATTAACGCCGTTGTCAGCGAAGCCGATTGCAAAATGCTGCTGGACGTTAATAACGTGTATGTGAACAGCAAAAACCATAGTTACGATGCCATCGAGTTCATCAATGCCATGCCAGGCGACCGCGTCAGTTACATTCACGTTGCAGGCCACTATAAAGAAGCAGAAGACCTGCTGATTGATACCCATGGCGCGGCAGTACTCCCCAGTGTTTGGGCATTACTTGAAAAAACATACGAGCTATATGGCGTTGTGCCGACCATGGTAGAGCGAGATAACGACATCCCTGAAATGGACGAGCTTTTAGGTGAAGTCAACCATATTGCCAAATTACAAAAAAAATGGAGCAAGGATGAACAACACACTGCCATCGCGAGCTGATCTCCCCCTTTTCATGCAAAAGCAGTTTGAGTTTACCGACTGTATTCGTGACCCTGCAAACAAGCCACTCCCTGAGGGGATTGAAGCCCGCAGAATGAATGCTTACCAGCGCGTGGTATATAACAATATCGAGGATTTATTAGCTCACAATTTCCCCGTCATCCATGACATCACCTCCGCTGAGGAGTGGCATGCAATGGTTCGGGACTTTGTCAGCAATTTCCGTTGCCACACCCCTATATTCCCTGTTTTTGGTCAAGAGTTTGTGCGCTACTTACAAGAAGGCCGCGACAACCCAAACGACCCGCCTTTTCTCGTAGAGCTTGCACATTATGAATGGGTCGAAATGGAGATTTACCTCTCAGAAGAAGAAATTACCCTAGACTCTGTTGACACTGAAGGTGATTTACTCGCGAGCCAAATTGCACTTAACCCGCTACTAAAAAGACTGGCTTACCATTTTCCGGTTCATCATATTAGTGAAGATTTTTTACCGGACACCCCGGGTGATCAAGTGACCTGCATTGTCATTTTTCGCAGGCAAAATGACGATCAAACCGTGGGCTTTATGGAAGTAAACCCCATTTCTGATCGGCTTTTAGCCATTCTCCAAGATAACCCTGAGTTAACAGGACATGCAGCCCTATCCCAAATTGCTGAAGAAATGCAGCACCCAAACCCCGATGCCGTTATCGCTGGTGGCTTAGAAATTCTGCAACAACTGCAAAACGAAGGCATTGTTTTGGGAACTCAGCACAGTAAATAACGTCATAGTAAAACGACAGTGATATCGGGCTTAAAAAAGCCATATTGCTGATTAAAACTCAAATTTAAACCTACCAGTCAACTAAGAAAGGGTGGAACTGACTTATGATGAGACTTCTTGAAGGCGCACAACGACTACTAGACAAAACCAAATCGCTTGATTTTATCGCCCCATTGGCGATTAGAATATACTTGGTACCTGTTTTCTTAATGGCCGGTTTAAAAAAAGTAGATAACTTCCCTCATATCGTCACCTAGTTTAAAAATGGTTTAGGCTTGCCGTTCCCGGAGTTAATGGCCTATTTAGCAACCGCAACCGAAGTCATTGGTGCCATATTATTATTAGTAGGCTTCGCGGTTAGATGGATTGCAATCCCACTGATCGTGACAATGTTTGTCGCTATATTCACCGTACACTGGGGTCATTGGCATGCCATTGCACCCGACACGACAGAGTCGGCACAACTCCTTGGCCGGTTCATGACCTGGTTAGAAAGTAACGCCCCCATTTGGTACAACCAACTCTACAGTATCGACACGTCAGGCCCTTACATGCTTCAAAATGGTATTGAACTGGGCGTAACCTATCTGGTGATGCTGTTCGCCTTATTCTTCTATGGCGCAGGTAAGTATGTGAGCATGGACTACTGGATAAAAGATCGTCAATACACCAATGCCATTGTTGTTGGCGTAGTGCTCAGCGTGGCGTATTATTTTGCCCAACATTGGTACATCACCAACGGCCACAGCTAGGCTGCTTCATGGCACCAACAAACACCTGTCTGTTTTTGGTGCCAATCTCACTGCATAACAATTTTCAGCTATACTCTATATAAGTATTTTATTCCTTATATGGTATGAGCAGCATGGAACCACCCGAGTTAGAACAACAACTCTTTAATGCAGAAGAAGAAATTGAGCTGCTCCAGCAAACCTTCACCGAAATTGGCAGTCAGCTAGATTTAGAGTCGATCTATCACATTGTTGCACATCGCGCTAAAACACTGGTTCAAGCCAAAACACTACTGATCCCCATCTTAGACCAATATGCAAACACCTATACCTATTGCGGAGGTGCAGGCGACGATGCGGACACCATCATCGGTGAAACGATGCCCATTGACTACGGTGTGTGTGGTTGGGTCTGGGCACATAAAAAAGCGTGGTGGTCAGAGACCATTAACGAGCTAAGCGAAGAAGAGAAAGCTCGCTGGAATAAAGAGTCAAACACCATCATTCTCGTGCCGCTACAAGGGCCAAAGCATTTTTTAGGTGGCATAGCTGGCATCAATAAAATAGGTGGTGGAGACTTCACCCGTCGAGACCTCAATTTACTGTCTTTGTTTGCCAGTATTGTCGCTATCGCAATAGAGAATGCGTTTACGGTGCAAGAAATCGAAACGGCGAATAAAGTCAACGCCGAATACCAAATGCGAATGGGGAGGCTCAACAAACGCCTCGTTGCAAACAACCAACGCCTTGAGCACTTAAGCCTATACGACCCCTTAACGGCACTACCTAACCGGTCACTTTTCAAAGGCCGATTATCACAACAACTCAAATATGCCGATCATCAAGATAACGACCTCAGCATTTTACTGATCGACTTAAATGACTTTAAGCAAGTCAATGACACCTTAGGCCATGACCAGGGCGACGCTTTACTACAGAAAGTCACAAAACGGCTATCTGCTTTTATCGACCAAGATAAAACGTTCAGTCGATTAGGCGGTGATGAGTTCACCTTAATCTTAGCTGACTCCGATTCCGCTGATGCATCACGTTACGCACAATCATTACTCAACTTACTCGATACACCTTTCGCACTGAAACAGGCAAATTCAGATGATGCAACCCCAATCACCATCCATGCCAGCATCGGCATTGCCAGCTACCCAGAACATGGAGAAGATACCAATACCTTACTAAGCCATGTTGACCACGCGATGTATCATGCAAAAAGTAGCAAAAGTGGCTACAGCATTTATAATCCTGATGAAGATCAATCATCACTATTCAAAGTCACCTTAGTCGCAGACCTTCACCAAGCACTAGACCAGAATGAATTTACGCTTTACTACCAACCCAAGCTCGATATAGAAACAGGCACTTTAATCGGTGTTGAAGCCCTCGCAAGATGGCCGCGAGACGGCCACGGCATGACCCCCCCAGATCAATTTATCCCCTGTTTAGAACAAACAGGGCTAATTAATCGCTTTACCGACTGGGCAATAAGAGAAGCACTGCTACAGATTCAGTGTTGGAATAACATTGGGTTTAAAATTAAAATTGCCGTAAACATCTCCACCCAAACACTCGTTAGCCAAGACTTTATCTCAACCATTAAAAACAGCTTGAGTAACCACCCTTTCCGACATCAGCTGTTGTTTGAGATCACTGAAAATTTATTTTTGTCTGACTATGATAATTTAGCCGATACATTAGCACTTATCCGAGATATGGACGTCCACCTATCCATTGATGATTTCGGCACAGGTTACTCGTCATTAAGCCGACTGAAAAAGCTCCCCGTGAGCGAGTTAAAAATTGACCAATCTTTTATTCGTGATATGACAACGGATATGGATGACGCAGCTATTGTGCGTTCAACAGTAGACCTTGCCCATAACTTAGGTTTACTTGTTGTTGCCGAGGGCATTGAATCTCAAGATATTTATCAGCAATTATTAGACATGGGTTGTGATATTGCTCAAGGATATTTCATCAGCAAACCCCTACCTGAAGATGAGTTCACAGCCTTTTTAACAGAACACTTCGATGAAAACCTCAAATATAAAAACTTAACCCTTCTAAAAAGCAGCCTGTCTAGTTATCGGATTTAACCAACAAGGTAAAGATGAACCACCCATTCAGAAGCAAACTTGCCTTACAACACGCCAAAATTACCATGCTACTGGCGCTATGCCTTGGTTTACTCATTAGCACCAGCCAAATTATATACGATGCATTTGACGAACAAACACAATTAAAACAAGACCTAAGCCAAGCTTTAAGCATGTTTGAGTCCCCTTTGACCAGAGCGATTCTAGATGTTGATGAAGGCTTAGCAAATGCGGTATTAAAAGGATTATTTCACCACCCCGCAGTCGAGTCTGCGGCTGTAATAGACCAACACAAAGCCACCATCGCCCAGCATCAACACCCCATAACGACTGAATATTGGTTTTCAGCGTATTTAGATCTCAACCCAATCCTATTCGAACACCCCATTATTGACCCTGAAAGCCTGCAAAAAATTGGCATTCTACAACTCCAAGCCAGTCAGTTAGTGTTAATTGATAAATTGCTCCATCGAGCAGCCATAGTATTTGGTAGTGGCTTCATTCGTAACACCTTACTGGCCTTACTGTTTTTAGTCGCCTTTTACATCACCTTAACGTTACCGCTAATCAAAATCATTCAGCGTATTTCTCAAATAGATCCCAGCACCGCGTACAACACCCGCATTGAAATATTAGATAAAAACAAACACAATGAGATTGGAGAGCTGATTGATACCATCAATCATTTATTAGATAAGTTTGATAACACCCTACAGCAAAGAGACCAAGCGGAACGCTCCTTAAAAAACTATCAAAACCACTTAGAGCTACAGGTTCAAAAGCGCACCAATGAACTTGAGACCGCCAATGATGAGCTTCAATCCTCTTTCAAAAAGCTCATCACCTTAGAGCATGAAAAAGGGGTTTCTGCAGAACGTGAGCGTATTATGCGAGACATGCATGATGGTGTTGGCGGCCTGTTAATATCCACCCTATCAATGGTCAGTTGTGATCACTATAGCCGAGCAGATATAGAGCAGGCAGTCCGTGCAAGCATGACGGATTTGCGCTTAATTATTGACTCACTCGATAGCACTGCCGATGATTTAAATAGCTGCCTTGGTATGTTCCGAAACAGAATAGAGCCACAGCTAGAGGTACAAAATATCCACTTTAACTGGCAAGTGGACCAAGCAGGAGATAACATTCACTACAGCTCAGACACCCGTTTACAACTGGTGAGAATCTTACAAGAATTTGTGACCAATAGCATGAAGCACTGTAAAGCAAACACCCTCAATTTAAGCTGTAACCTACAGGACAGTAAAATAATCGTACAAATATCGGATAATGGTGTCGGTTTTACAGCAGATAATGACTACGATGGTAGAGGGTTAAGCAATATGTCCTATCGAGCAGATAAGGTTCAAGCAAGCTACCAACTGAGTAGCCCCTATTTAGTATCTGGAGTAGAACAACATGGCACCCAACTTACTTTAGAGTTAGCCATACCTACGGCTTGATTTAAAACAGCTCTAAACCACCAGATTCAACCAATTCTTCCTCAGCCTCATCACTCTCTACAAAGCGCTCAGGTGACCACTCTAAGTTAAAAATAAATTTCTGATAAATTGCAATAGGCGGAATGTTTTCACTTTGCAATTCGTAACGGAAACACAATTGCGGGCACTTAGAACCAAATGAAATATGCTGTAAATCATGGTTAATTAAAATAGGCACTTGGGTTCTAAAGCTGCTGTTTGATATGGTATTAAAAAATTCATTTTTCATCCCACCCCAAATCAAGTTGGTCAACTCCCCAACCAAACTACTCACCCCCCGAAAGCCATCATCAAATTCATCCATTAATATATGCGTTTTACCCGCTTTAATCATCTCATTCACAGGTGCTTTTTCGGCCTGTAAAGACATATACCCCCGGCACCAATCACTCTCAATCGGGATGATACTGAGTAACTTGCCAAAAATCATGTGATCCAGCACCAAATAAGGCAAGTCGCAGTTGATTTTAGTATTTTTAAACTGACTTTCTAGCATCGACATGGATATTTCACGCATCCGAGTAATGAGTTTCTCGGGGTACACCATGCTAAAAATCGTTTCTTCAATTAATGCTTTTAATTCTTCCAATGTATCAAAGGTAAACTCACCCGACACCCCGTCAGCCAGTGTGCTGGATAAATGTTCATTACAGGTGCGAAGTACAAATATAGGCACCTCAGCTCTTACATGGTGAAATTGCTGAATGACATCATCAAACTGGCTAAAATTTTCCGAGAGAAAAACACCACCAAGGTCAAGGTGTGAAGACAACACTTTTTCCAAACTACCGACATCAGCCATTTTTAATGGGTATAAGTTATTTAACTCACAAAAGTCTTTAATTCGTACCAAGCTGTCATCATTTTCTTCACAAATCAATATCTTACTCATGATCTTGGTATGGAACATTTGCTACTCACCTTCTCTGGTTATTCTTAGATATCTTAAGTCTAGAACAAAACTGCCAAAATGCAGGCAACCAGCTATGATTAATGTATAAAGTTAATCAGGTTTTTTTATATGCCTCCCATTCGCGTCATGCTCGTTGAAGACGATCCACCCACCCGAAAACGGCTTTCCCATGCCATTGAGCAGCATGAACAGCTCTCATTGATCGCCAGTGTGGGCAATTGCAAACAAGCATTAGCTCAGTTTGAACAGGCCTACCCGGACGTTTTGTTGACAGACATTGGCCTGCCAGATGGCACGGGCATTGATCTCATTAAAAATGCACATCAGCACTCAGCCTCCACAGAAATTATGGTCATCACCATTTTTGCCGATGAAAAAAATGTCATGAATGCACTAGAAGCCGGTGCAACAGGTTATTTATTAAAAGATGCAACCAATGAATCTATTGCCGACTCTGTGCTGCAATTAGTCGCAGGGCACTCTCCGCTCAGCCCCGCGATTGCAAGACATGTCTTAAAACGGTTTAGCATACCCTTACCTGAAGTACCCATCATACCTGGCGTTGAGGTACCCAACATCACCACCCGAGAAAAGCTCGTTTTAGAGTACATAGCCAAAGGATTTTCTTACAAAGAAACCGCATCTGTCATGGGTAACTCGGTACATACCATTACCTCACATGCAAAAAAAATATATCGAAAACTGTCCGTAAAATCACGGAGCGAGGCCGTATTTGAAGCCGTTCAACTGGGCATTATTCACTTAGGTGAAGATACTACATGAGGTTTTTACTGCTCACTCTCTGCCTGTTTTTTGCTAATGGGATTTGGGCTAAGCCCAACATTGCGTTCTTAAACCCTGCAACAGACAGTCACCCATTTTGGGAAAAAACCGCCCAGTTCATGCGCGCAGCTGCCAACCAATTAGGCATAAACCTACAGGTTTATTACATGCCAAAATCGGGTATTACCAACCGTTTTCAGTACTATAAAATGGCAGAAACCGCCCTTAACAATAAACCCGACTACCTGTTGTTTATCAATTTAAAAGGAACAGGACTTAAAATTTTACAACTTGCTGAGCAATCCCAAACGCAGGCCATTATTTTTAACAGTGACATACTGGCACAAGAGAAAAGCCAATTTGGTCTACCTAGAGGTCAGTTCAAATACTGGTTAGCACACCTTTCACCGAATGATCATCAGGCTGGCGCTTTGCTCGCAACAACCTTAATCAAACAACTGCCAGCAGGCGGCACAGCTAACATCATCGGCCTGAATGGCTCTTTCAACTCATCCACAGCAAAACTACGAATGTCAGGGTTAGAACAAGCAGCAGCTAAACAGTCCGCAATACTACACCAAGTCACCCGATCGAATAGCTGGACAGCAGAGGAAGGTTACAAAAAAACCAAAGTACTGCTCAAACGCTACCCACAATGCAATATCATTTGGGCGGCAAGTGATAGCCTGTCTTTAGGCGCAGCCAAAGCGACCAGCCAACAACAGAAAAAATCAGCCATCATTATAGGGGGAGTGGACTGGTCGGATGAAGGGATTGAAGCGGTTAAACAAGGCACATTAGCAGCCTCCGTTGGCGGCCACTTTATCGGGGGTGGCATAGCCCTATTATTGGCATACGATCACTACAACCAGTTTGACTTCGCCCCATCACTTGGCACACAGATTGTTTTACAAATGTATCCCATGACCCTCAACAACCTACCACGCTGCGCCCCACACCTCACCAGCACAGCTTTTAAGCTGATTGATTTCAAAACGTTCACCCAAACTCATAGCAAACAACCGCTTCAGCCTAACTTCTTAGCCAACCTGCCCTTTGCCAAACATTGCACTGAATAATTGATCAGAGTTCAATAACCGCAATCATTGCCAGAAAATCCGTCAACTCTTCAATGTAATCCTATTCTTACAAATGTTTTTACACCGCTCGCCCATAAAAAACGACCACTCGCCCCTAAAACGACCAATAAACCACTGAATATCCGTTTAATCCCCTATTTATGGGATACCCAGCCCCCCGTACAATTGCGATCATTCGCATCAGACATCCAATGGATGCCAAATTAATAATATAAAGACACTGACATCAAGACACTTTAAAAGGGGCCACACAATGCCAAAGATTCAAATGCTTCCTCTCCTGATCGGCACTTTATTAAGCGGATTCCATGCCACAGCAACAGCAGCTCCAGGCCAGCCTCACATTGACTGGATGCCAACCCAGTTCGATGCACCAGCCAACCACGCCGTCAGCTGGAATATGTGGTGGGGAGAAAATGGTACCCACTGGACACTGTATTCAAATGGCGCGTCAGTGTGCTCAGGACAACTGTCACCGAATGGTAACCAAGCACAAAGCAGTAGCTGTCAAGTGGCTTTAGTACCTGGAGAACAAACATTAGAAGTGGATCTGTGTAATAGCGATGGCTGTAAAACAGACCGTAAAAGCATTGTCGTCGCAGGTGATGCAGCAGAACCTGAAACCCCTGTTGAAGATACGCCAACAGAAGACACCCCCGTTGAAGATGATACCCCTGACACCACACCCGCATTAGCACCCAGCAAGCCAACCATCGCCTGGTTACCCGATTCAGCTGAAGCAGGCGCATTAACCGTAAAATGGGATATGTGGTGGGGAACCAATGGTGATTCATGGGCACTTTTACACAACGGCACCAGAATTCACAGCGCAAACCTAACCACCAATGGCCAACAAGCACAATCTGACAGCACCGTCGTCAACCTAGATGAAGGCAACCACGCGTTTGTTATCGAATTGTGCTCTGGCGACTCCTGCACCTTAAGTGAAAGCCGCAGTATCAACATTGGTTCTGCAAGCACCCCAACGCCAGACCCAGAGCCAACCCCCGATCCTGATCCGACACCAGACCCTGAAGTCGACCCAGCACCGGCACCGACACCGACAGATTTAGGCGAATTCAATGTCCCTTATAAAAACACCAGTGGGAAAATTGTCGGTACCTATTTCGCTGAATGGGGCATTTATGGTCGTAACTACCCTGTTGATAAAATCCCAGCCCAAAACCTAACGCACTTACTGTATGGCTTTATCGCCATTTGTGGAGACAATGACTCGGCATTAGCCGGTGCACAAACAGCCATTAACGCCGAGTGCGCCAGTAAAGCAGATGATACGGTGACCATCGTTGACCGCTTTGCCTCTTTAGAAAAATCTTACCCTGGAGACAAATGGGATGACCCCATTCGTGGTAACTTTGGCCAATTGACTCGGTTAAAAGCAGCCAACCCAGACATCACCATATTACCTTCTATTGGTGGCTGGACGCTCTCTGACCCCTTCTTTGATATTGCCAATGTGCCAGCAAGACGAGCGACCTTTGTCGCCTCTTGCATGGATTTTTTACGACAATATGAATTCTTTGGCGGCATCGATATTGACTGGGAATTCCCAGGCGGTGAAGGTGCCAACCCCAACAAAGGTTCATCACAAGATCGACAGGGTTATGCAGACTTAATGACAGAGTTAAGAGCAGCCCTAGACGACCTTGAGCAAGAAACCGGTAAAGAATACCAACTCACCTCAGCGGTTGGTGTTGGCCCAAGTAAAATCGACAACGTTAATTATGTGCAAGCGAGTGAAGCGGTCGATTACTTTTTTGCCATGACCTATGATTTTTATGGTGCATGGAATGGCACCGTGGGTCACCAAACAGCACTATACCCCACTGCAGATTCAAAAATTGAAGGGTACAGTGCAGACGAAGGTGTACGAGGCATGATTGATGCCGGCGTACCTGCAGGTAAAATCGTATTAGGAACCGCAATGTACGGCCGAGGCTGGACAGGCGTGACAGATATGACTGGTGGCAACCCGCTCACAGGCACTGGCCATGGCGCTGCAAAAGGCACCTGGGAAGCTGGTGTACTCGATTACCGAGATATTGAGAACAACTATTTAGGCAGTACCGGCCAAGGCATCAACGGCTTTACTTATGGTTATGATGAAGCCGCAGAAGCCCCATATGTGTTTAATAGCAGCACTGGCGTATTGATCACATATGACAACCAGCGTTCAACCAGAGCGAAAGGACAGTATGTTCGTGATTTAGGTTTGGCGGGTTTATTTTCTTGGGAAATCGATGCCGATAATGGCCGAATTCTTAATGCAATGAACGAAGGTTTAGGCCATACACCACAAGTCGAAGTGACCAACCCCATTGACGAAGGAACAGACAACTCAGAGCCAGAACCAACTGACGACACACCGGATGAGACAGATACGGACGACAACCAAGATAATCAAACAGGTGGCAACAACTCAGGCTTTTCTGATTTAATGTCTGAGTCTGAATTTAACGCACTTTTTCCCAATAGAAATGCATTATTTAGCTACAGTGCATTAAAAGAAGCCACAGGTTACTATGAAAACTTCTTAACCGAAGGATCACTCAGCCAACGAAAGCAAGAATTAGCCGCTTTTTTAGCGAACATTGCACATGAAACAACCGGCGGTTGGGGGGGGTTATGAAATCGGTGACCAACGTTACACTTGGGGTTTACACTTTAAAGAGGAAGTTGGCTGCGAGGGTGGTGCTTGCACCGGTTACTGTGACTCAACCAATGCCAAGTATGGTGCATTTTGTAGCTCAGGAAACACGTATCACGGTCGAGGCCCGATGCAGTTAAGCTGGAACTATAACTACGGGTTAATGGGCGAGATGCTAGATATTGACTTATTGAGCAACCCTCAATTACTCACAACAGATGGCGTATTGTCTTTTCGATCGGCTATTTGGTTCTGGATGACCACGCAATCTCCTAAACCGTCTAACCATGACGTAATGACGGGCAAGTGGGTCCCAAGCAGTGAAGACGTTAATGCAGGACGATTGCCTGGCTTTGGCATGACCATCAACGTGATTAATGGCGGTTTAGAGTGCAACCAACCTCACAATGGCAAAACCAAAGATCGGGTTGGGTTTTATCAAACAATTACGCAAAACTTAGGTGTTGCTGCGGGTGATAACTTACAGTGTGATCAGATGCGATCATATTAAGCCTAATTTAGGAGGTGAGCCTTGTTCTGCTCGCCTCCTATGATCAGATTAAAACTTCACCGCAAAATATCCTTGTTAAACTGCTGATGGCGCTATTTGAAAAAAGGCCATCTGCTCCCTCAACGTTATCGCACTAGACACCAATTTTTTGCTACTGACGGCAACTTGCCCTACCAAAGAAGCATTCTCATCCGTTGTCTGCCCCATTTTCTCAAACTGCTCCGTCATTTCATTGATGCTTTTATGTTGCTCTTTACTGGCATCTGCAACGCTATAATTAATTTTATTCACTTGATTCACAGACCGCATAATACCATTTAGAACCTGATCAAACTCATCAACCAGGCGCCCACCATTAACAACATTTTCACGACTTTCTTTGATTAAATCCGCAATTTCTTTTGAGGCTGTTTTACTTCTCAATGCCAAATTACGCACTTCAGTCGCAACCACCGCAAAACCTTTGCCTTGATCACCTGCCCTAGCGGCTTCAACCGACGCATTGAGCGCTAATAAATTGGTTTGAAATGCAATGCCATCAATGACCTCAATAATATCAGTAATACGGTCGCTACTGTCTTTTATCCCTTCCATTGAGGTCTTAACCAGGGTCATAACCTGTCCACCCTTAGTCGCTTGCAATTGAGCCTTACCCGCTAGGTCTCGAGCCTCCTCGGAGTGGTTCATGTTTAAATCAACAACCCCAACCATCTGTTTTACATTATCTTTTGTATTCCCTAAAAAGCGTATTTGCTGTTCTGTTCTCTCCTTAAGGTTACTATTAGCAGAAGAAATATTGTCAGCAACAGCGGCAACAAAATCAGACGATTGGTGTATTTGGTCAATGGTCGAAACCAATTGGGCAATGGTGCCATTTGCACTGTTTTTCAGCTGCAAAAATATGCCCTGATAATCCCCTGTAATCGTGGTCGATAAATCCCCTTTGGACAACGCAGAGAGTACCATCACCACCTCATCCAAACCTTGTTTACAGGTTTCAACCAATTGATTAATGCCCTCACCGACCTCACTCTGATAACCCTGCAACCCTTCAACCGTTGCTCTTACATCAAAATCCCCTTCATTTGCGGCAGCAACAACACGCCCCAACTGACCTATAATGGTTTGCAATGAATCTACCGTGTGGTTGCAATACTCACTGAGTTCACCAAAGGTGCCAGGTAATTCAACCGTTATTCTCTGAGACAAATCACCGTTTGAAATTGCAGATAAGACTTGTGAAACTTCAGACAAACCTGTCGCCGTTGTCGATACAAGCGCATTAATGCTCTCGGCCATCTCAACCTGGTATCCTGATAGTTCATTGACGGACACTTCAGAGCTAAAATCCCCTGCATTGGCAGATTTTACAACGGTAGAGATTCTCCCAAGCACATCATTCAAAGAGTCAACCGTATGGTTACAATACTCTTTTAGTTCACCAAAAGTGCCAGGAAAGTCCTTTTCAAAACGCCGGCTTAAATCCCCTGATGAAATGGCAGCCAACACCGCTTTGACCTCATCCAACCCTTCAGCTGATGTATCAATCACGTGATTGATACCCTCACTAAGACTGAGCATAAAGCCGTGTTTTTCTGCCACCGGAATTCGATGATTAAAGTCACCTTGTTTGGCGGCTTGAACAACCTCATCAATTTCTTGCTGTACAGCCAACTCCTTAGTGATATTTGTCCACTCAAAGACAAAACCAATTCGCTGCTGTTGCTCATTCATGACCGGGTTGCCCTGAATAACGAACGTACTGTTACCATAAACCACTTCCGTCCCGGTAGCGCTCTCTAAAGAATCTAACTGTGCAGCATGAAAAGGAGAAGCATCGCTGGTTGCCAAAACCTCTAAAGGCACACCTTCAATCTCGGTGACACGTACATCTGGCACGGCCTTGTGCAAATCCCCCTCGACCTCTTTAAAGAGGTTTTGCAGTGCAGGGTTAGCATAAATAATTTTATGCCCGACATCCGCCACTAACACATTCGCCGAAACATTATCTAAGGCCTGCTTTATCCGCGTACTGGCCATCGCAATCTCTCGTTCCTGTGAAAACTTTTTCTTTTGCACCAACTCCCTTGCTTCATCTTGTTGCCTCATTGACAGCACGACGCGATTAAAGGCAATAGCCAGCTCCCCGGATTCATCCCCTGCGGTTTCATCCAACTCTTGATTAAAATCCCCGGTCTCCGCGAGTGCAATCATGCCTTTCAGTAATTCTCCTGTACCGAGCTGAGTCCCGTGCTCTGATACATTTAACCCTTCCCTTTCTTGCTCTTTAGTGACCCTTAATCCACCTGGTAAAACACGATCCAAGATTTTGAAAAACACGTAAGACAGACCAAATGCCCAAACAAAGCCAACAAAAACACCAAAACATTGCACGCCAAATTGTGCCCAGACCCCCATTTCTAATTTCTCAGGGTGCACTAAAAACACCATGACAGTGGTACCCCATGCGCCAGAAAAGCCATGAATGGCAACCGCATCAACCGCATCATCCAACTTCCACTTTGTCACCATGACTTTCGCCATCACATTTGACAGTGCGCCACCACTCGCCCCGATCACCACAGCGCCCCACATCGATAGCACATCGCAACCTGCGGTTACGGCTACTAAGCCACCCAGTACGCCAACGATGGAACTGTCCGGGCGAAAATACCCATCCATTATTCTGCCAATGATTAACCCTGCAAGCCCACCAATACCACCGGCAACCACCGTATTGGCAATAATATGTGCAAATTGGGGTGTCCCCGCTGTCGTAGACCCGCCGTTAAAGCCAATCCAACCGATCCATAAAATAATGGTACCAACGGTTGCGAGGACCGGGCTATGCCCTATTAAACGTTTAACCTCACCGGTCTTTTCATCAAATCGGCCAATCCTTGCGCCCAACACAACAACACCCGCTAACGCCACCCAGCCACCAATAGAATGCACCACCGTGGACCCGGCAAAGTCGATAAAACCTAAATCAGCAATCCAGGCAGTATTGTCTGTATTCAACAAGTTCCCCCAAGCCCAATGACCGTATAGAGGGTACACAATCAACGCGATAAAGACTGTGGTATACAAGTACCCGACAAATTGCATCCGTTCTGCAACCGCACCAGACACGATGGTGGCTGCCGTGCCACAAAAAACCACCTGGAAAACAAAAAAGGTAAATGTCCAATCTTCTACTTGGTCAAAAAACAGAAGGTCAGATTGGTAACCGAATGCCCCTTGGCTATCACCAAACATCAACATAAACCCAACACCACCAAAGCAAACGGCTGAAATAACGATGTCTGCAATGTTCTTCTGGGCGACATTAATTGAATTTTTAGAGCGCACCATGCCTGCTTCTAAAAACAAAAACCCTGCCTGCATAAAAAAAACCAAGCAAGCCGCGATCATCGTCCAAACATGGTTCAAGTTATTTTGGGTTTGCTCAACTGCCTGCAGTCTTGCTTCAAAATCAGGTGCATCAGCTGCAAAAACGAAAGGGATAAATAGAATCATCGAAGCAATAAGAGAATAAAACAGTTTACGCATAGTATTAGCCTGATTATTTTTTGTCTCATATAACAATAGACTATATTTACAGCTTTAACTTGCACCAAAACAGAACGGAAAGAGAAATTTTCACCTCATTTTGGTGCGTAAAAACAAGATAAACAGATTAACCCACCCCAAACTTTCTGGGGTTAACTCTAAAGTTCATGGCTGGCTTGCCGATAATCAATTAATCAGTTAGCTCTCGGGGGTTGGTATGCGCGCATTGCTAGGACACACCCTGTCCACTCTATTTTTACCATTATTATTCGTAGCCAGTGTTTTTTATGCTCAGCCTTATGTGATACAACTCACCTCGAAAATTCAGGGTTTACTACAGCTCCTCCCTTATATTATTGCCAGCATTAATATTCTGTTATGTCTTAAATTTCACCGGACCACTTGCTTATTAATCAGCACATTGTCTATTGGGTTACTGCTCTATCAAAGTCAGCCGATTGTTCACAACCATATCCATGAGATTGGCATCATCGCCTTACTTATTAGCAACGCCTTATTTTGCTGTTTATTTCAAGATGTCCACTTTTTCACATTAAGAAATTTGCTTAAATGGTCTTTACTTGCAGCACAAGTCAGTGCGGCTGTTTGGCTAACACAGCACAGTGACGTATTAACACCGGTTACAGCTTGGTTACAGCAGAAGGCACCCGTTTTAAACCACCTATCTCAAGCTGACTGGATACTGTACTCAATGCTATCTGCAAGTGTCATTCTCTTTTTTAGGGCTTATCCATCATCATTACGACAAAGTTATTTTGGGGCCTTTATCGCACTATTTTTAGCCTTTCACTACAGCCATGAAGCTTGGTTATTTCAAAGTTTGATCACCACCGCACTCAGCATCAGCTTATTTGGATTATTATCTCACCTACATAGCATTGCTTTTTATGATGATTTAACTCAAATACCTGCAAGACGCGCTTTAAACGAACGCCTTGCAGGGTTAACGGGTCACTACTGTATTGCAATGATCGACATTGATCACTTCAAAAAATTCAATGACACCTACGGCCACGATATGGGCGATAAAGTGCTGAATGATGTTGCTCGTACCATTAAAAAATGTGTTGGCCAAAATGCATATCGCTATGGTGGTGAAGAATTCACCATTGTCTTTTCTTCCGGTAATTTTGATAAAGCGATGGATAAACTCGAGCAAGTCCGTGAAGCAGTAGAAAGCCGCATCATTAAATCCAATAAAGGTAAAACCAAGAAAAATGTCTCCGTGACCATTAGTATTGGCTGCGCCTTAAAAATGGCGAGACAAACCCCTAATGATGTTGTTAAAAATGCAGACAAGGCTTTATATAAAGCCAAAAAGAAGGGAAGAAACCAAGTATGCAGCTAGCTCAGACTAAAGCATGCAGAATACAGCACCGATAAAATATGACCTTCGGCTACTTTATCAGACAACATGGAGTCACTTACAGAAAAATACAAAAGGTATTACAGAAAGCACATCCATGTTATTCCAGCTAAATTAGCTCATATAATAATAGATAAGAACAAAAAAGAGAAATCCAACCTATTGAAAATGACAACTGCACTCTATTGACACCTGAAATCCAGGCACCTTTCAATAGGCATAAAAAAACACATTTTAGAAAACCTCTAAAATGTGCTAATTCAAACTATAAGTCTTGATAAAACTATTTTCGATGCTTCATCGCTGCAATTCTCAAACGTAATGCATTCAGCTTAATAAAGCCTTCTGCATCTTTTTGGTCGTAAGCACCACCATCATCATCAAATGTAGCAACTGACTCATCAAACAACGTATCATCTGATTTACGGCCTAATACAATCACATTACCTTTATACAACTTAATTTTTACCACACCATTAACGTATTTTTGAGACATATCAATCATGGATTGCATCATCTCACGCTCAGGGCTCCACCAGTAACCGTTGTACACTAACGTAGCATACTTAGGCATCAACTCATCTTTCAGATGTGCCGCTTCACGGTCTAGTGTAATAGACTCGATGGCACGGTGTGCGCGCATCATAATCGTGCCACCAGGGGTTTCGTAACAACCGCGAGACTTCATACCAACAAAACGGTTTTCAACGATATCAGTACGACCAACACCATGCGCGCCACCCAATTCATTGAGCTTACGTAACACTTGTGCCGGCGTTAATGCTGCACCGTCAATTTCAGTGATATCACCATTACGGTAGGTTAAATCAATCTCCAAGCCTTCATTTGGTGCGTCTTCAGGAGACACTGACCAACGCCACATATCATCATCAGGGCGGTTCCAAGGGTCTTCTAAAATGCCACCTTCATACGAAATATGCAGTAAGTTAGCATCCATTGAGTAAGGTGATTTTGCACCTCGTTTTTGTTCTACAGGGATATTGTGCTCTGCCGCATACGCCATTAAGGTTTCACGAGACGTTAAATCCCATATTCTCCATGGTGCAATAATTTGCACCCCTGGCATCAAGGCATACGCACCTAACTCAAACCGTATCTGATCATTCCCCTTACCCGTTGCACCATGAGAGATGGCTTCGGCACCTGTTTCTTGTGCAATCTCAACCAAACGCCTTGCAATTAAAGGGCGAGCAATTGAAGTCCCTAACAAGTACTCACCTTCATAGATGGCATTGGCTCGAAACATTGGAAAGACATAATCACGAACAAAGATTTCACTTAAATCTTCAATGTAAATTTCTTTCACACCCAAGGCTTCGGCTTTGCCGCGAGCAGACTCAACTTCCTCACCTTGACCAATATCGGCTGTAAAAGTGACCACTTCACAGTCATAGGTTTCTTGTAACCATTTTAAGATAACCGCGGTATCTAAACCGCCTGAATATGCTAAAACGACTTTATTGATATTAGACATGGTGCGCCTCGTAATATATTAAATATGGCTAAAATAACTGTGTCATTCAAACTCTGTTGAGTTAAGCGAACAACGGTTTCATAACTATAGTGCTTTTGCGTAAACGCTTTACACCTGTACTTCACTTCAAACATTAACGGCTCGCTTTATAGCCGCTACAAAAATGACAACAACGCCTGCATGAACAACTTTGGTTGTTCAGCATGAACCCAATGCCCAGCCTCAGCAATACCCTCAATTTGAGCATGAGGAAACCACTGATTAATCTGGGCCTCATACTCTGGCAATACATAGTCAGAATCTTCACCTTTCACAAATAAAGTAGGACCTAAATACGCACCATCAACATCTGGAAAGTCACCAATATTGGTAATTTCATGCTCAATCGCTGAAATATTAATCCGCCACTGATACTGCCCATTGTTTGAAACCAAGTTTTGCAGTAAAAATTGCCGCAACCCCAAAGGCTTAACATACGGAGCCAACACGTCAACGGCTTGCTGCCTGCCCGTTAATGCCTCCAGATCAATGGCCTTTAGCCCTGCAATGATGTCATTAAAGTCGTGATGATACTGAACTGGGGCAATATCGACAACGGTTAATGAGGATACTTGCTCGGAATGTGCCAAGCTATATTGCATCGCAACCTTGCCACCCATACTGTGACCAATAAGATGAACATCGGCTATTGACTGTGACCGCAAAAATAACTCAAGGTCTGCAACCATGTCCGTGTAATGCATAGAGTGATCGTGCGGAGACTGCCCATGGTTACGCAAGTCTACTGAATAAACTTGATACTGGGTTGCCAACTGCTTTGCCACTTGCTGCCAATTCGTCAAAGAACCAAATAGCCCATGCAAAATAACAACCGGCTCGCCGCTACCGACGACTTGAAAATTGAGGGTCAAAGGCATAACAGAAACAACTTATATAAAGACTGACAATGATGGTGCTTTCTAGAGACCATCGATAACTAAGACAAGTGATACATCCCTGTAAGAACAAACAACAGAGACGGGTGACGCATCACTTTCATTTTACCGCTGAGCGCATAAAACCACTCAGCTGCAACACACTTAACGTTTTTTCTTGGGGATCAAATCCGTAATGGTGCCCTCTGCCATTTCTGAGGCAAAACACAACGTCTCTGATAAGGTTGGATGAGGGTGCACGGTTAAACCAATATCTTGCATATCAGCCCCCATTTCTAGCCCAAGTACCGCTTCTGCAATTAATTCACCGGCATTAGTACCAACAATGCCAGCCCCTAGCAGGCGTTTGGTTTCTGGGTCAAAGATCATTTTGGTCAAGCCTTCAGACCGACCGATACTCAATGAACGACCACTCGCAGCCCACGGGAAGGCACCCACTTCCACTTTAATGCCTTTCTCTTTAGCTTCCGTTTCGGTTAACCCCATCCATGCAACCTCAGGATCGGTATAGGCAACCGATGGTATGGTTAAAGCATCAAAGCCGGACTTATGCCCTGCAATGACTTCAGCGGCAACTTTACCCTCATGAACCGCTTTATGCGCGAGCATTGGGTTGCCAACAATGTCACCAATGGCATAAATATGCGGGACATTTGTTATTTGCTGACGATCAACAGGAATAAAACCTTGCTCATTGACGATCACGCCAGCTTTGTCGGCATCTATCAATGGGCCGTTTGGACGGCGACCCACGGCAACCAATACTTTATCGTACACTGCAGACTCAGGCGCGCCCTTACCTTCAAAGGAGACTTTTAAGCCTGCATCCGTAGATTCAATCGCAGTGACTCGTGTACCGAGATATATTTTTTCATATTTTTTGGCAATTCGGCGATGCAAGGGTTTCACCAAATCTTTATCACAACCCGGGATCAAACCATCCATTAACTCGACAATGCTAATTTTTGTGCCTAGCGCATCATAAACCGTCGCCATTTCTAGACCAATGATCCCCCCACCAACCACTAACATGGTTTCAGGAACACCATCCATCTCAAGCGCACCCGTTGAGTCAATTAATCGTGGATCATCATTTGGGAAAACCGGAATTTGAGTGGCACTTGAACCTGCGGCAATAATCGCATTCTCAAAAGAAATTCGCTTTGTACCTTCATCGGTTTCAACCACAACGGTATTGGCACTTTCAAATTTACCGTAACCGGTGACAATGGTGACTTTACGTTGTTTCGCCAACGCTTTTAAACCGCCGGTTAGTTTCTTTACGGTGCCGTTTTTATGCTTTTTGATGCCTTCTAAATCAACTTCTGGCTTACCAAATTTCACCCCAATATCGGCAAATTCTTCCGCCTCATTCATCACTTGAGCCACATGCAGCAACGCCTTCGACGGTATACAACCCACGTTCAGACAAACACCACCAATCACTGGGTAGCGCTCAACCATGATGACTTTTTTGCCTAAATCTGCCGCACGAAAAGCCGCTGTGTAACCACCAGGGCCAGAGCCTAAAACCAGTACTTCGGTTTGCATATCCGCATCCCCAGCAGCAGCCGATGCAGTTGGCGCAGTGATCGTGGCAGACTTTGGCTCTGCTGCTGGCTCTTCTTTAGGTGAAGGCGCATTACTATCAGCAGAAACTTCTAACGTTAAGATTAAATCACCTTCACCAATCTTACCGCCCACTTCAACCTTAACTTCTTTTACGATGCCAGATTCTGATGTTGGAATATCCATCGAGGCTTTATCGCTTTCTAAAGTGATAATAGGGTCTTCTTTGGTGACTTCATCACCCGCAGAGACTAAGACCTCAATAATTTCAACTTTATCAAAATCCCCTATATTGGGAACGACCACATCAACGATATTTGCCATGTTTATTTATTCCTTAATTGAAAGAGTATTAACACTCAAACAGTTATTAAATTTATTTTTTATTTGTACCTAGATCAAATCTAAACCGCTACGTTTTTTATTTCGAAACCAGACAGACTGTAACTACTACGGCGCATTGACACCCGCTTACCCCACAATAGTTACAGCCTGTCTTACGAATTAATTATCAGCGTAAGATGCTTTATACCAAACTATCGACCTAACACAAAAGACACGACATCGCGTCACGGTAGCTGTTCAGATTGCCTCTGAGGTTTGCCAGTTCAAGGCGAAAAATGGTAAACCTCAGAGGTGAGCTGGATAGTTACAGCAAAGCCTTCCGCATATCCGCTAACACAGAACTCAATGCCACGGTAAACCTTGCCCCTAACGCACCATCAATCACTCGATGGTCGTAAGACAAGGATAATGGCAGCATCAAGCGAGGCTGAAATTCTTTACCATCATAAACAGGCTTCATTGAGCTTCGAGACACACCGAGTATGGCCACTTCAGGCATATTCACAATCGGTGTAAATGCGGTACCACCAATGCCACCTAAGCTTGAGATAGACATACAGCCACCTTGCAAATCAGCGGGTGATAGCTTTTTGTCGCGCGCTTTTTGACTCAGCGCCATCAAGTCAGCCGCAAGTTCCAATACCCCTTTTTTATCCACATCTCTAACCACTGGCACCATCAAACCATCGGGTGTATCAACAGCAATACCAATGTTGCAATATTTTTTCAGAATGAGGTTTTCACCCGTCTCATCTAACGAGGCATTGAAATTTGGGAATTGCAGTAACACATGCGCCAACGCTTTCATCAAGAAGGGTAAGAAGGTTAATTTAACGCCTTGTTTTTCAGCGGCACCTTTCATTTCTTTACGGAAGATTTCAAGATCTGTGATATCGGCTTCGTCGAATTGCGTTACATGTGGCACATTCAACCAGCAGCTATGTAAATGCGCGCCAGATATTTTTTTGATACGAGAAAGCGGTAGTAATTCAGTTTCGCCAAACTTACTGAAATCAACCACTGGTGGCTTAGGCAAACCAGCCCCACCACTTGCACTACCACCGGATGCCAGTGCTTTTTTAACATACGACTGAACATCTTCTTTTAAAATACGTTTTTTACGACCAGAACCGGTGACTTTGCCTAAGTCAACACCAAGCTCACGGGCAAACCGGCGAATAGTAGGCGACGCATGAGCTTCACCACTGGGTGTCACATTCACATCATTTGCAATGTGTTTTGCAGGTGCCACTTTAGGTGCGGCAGGTGCTTCAACAGGTGCAGGCTTTGGCGCCTCTACAGCGGCAACAGGTTCAGGCTTTTCTGCAGGTGCAGCTGATACTGCCGCTGCCTCTTCTGCCTCCATCATTAAGATGGCACCACCTTCGCTGATTTTATCCTCTAAGGCACATAACAACTCTTTTACAGTACCTGCAAAAGGCGATGGAATGTCCATGGAAGCTTTATCACTTTCCAGGGTAATCAATGGGTCATCAACTGCAACGGTATCGCCTACAGCAACCAATATTTCGATAATTTCAACGTCATCAACGCCACCAATATCAGGGACAACGACTTGTTTAACTTCTGCCACAATAGCTCCTAATTCTGATTGCTTTAAACGGTAGCGGGATTCGCTTTGTTTACATCAATGCCATATTTTTTAATCGCATCGGCCACTTTCGACGCAGGAATATCACCTGCATCTGCTAACGCTTTCAACGCGGTGATCACAACGTAGTATCGATTCACCTCAAAGAAATCTCGCAGGGCATCACGGGAATCACTTCGACCAAAACCATCTGTCCCTAAGGCATAAAATGGCTTATCCACAAACTCACGTATTTGATCTGCATATAAACGCATATAATCTGTCGCGACAACCACAGGCCCTTCTTGGTTGTTTAAGCATTTAGCAACATAAGACGTTTTAGGCTTCGCTTTAGGGTTCAGCCGATCCGTTCTTTGTAAATCGATGGCTTCACGGCGTAACTCATTAAAACTGGTTACACTCCAAACGTTCGCGTTGATTTTGTAGTCTTTTTCTAGTAATTCACCCGCGGCAATCACTTCTCTTAAAATCGTGCCCGAACCCAACAATTGGACTTTTGGATTCTTTGCTTTAGAGAATTGATAAATCCCTTTTAAGATGCCTTCTTCAGCACCTTTAGGCATATCGGGGTGTTGGTAATTTTCGTTCATCACGGTGATGTAGTAGAAAATACTTTCTTTTTCCTGATACATACGGCGTAAACCGTCATGAATAATCACCGCTAACTCATAAGAGAAAGTCGGGTCGTATGAAACACAGTTAGGAATGGTGCTAGACATTAAATGGCTATGGCCATCTTGGTGCTGTAAACCTTCACCATTGAGCGTGGTTCTACCGGCAGTACCGCCAAGCAAGAAGCCTCTTGCCTGCATATCACCTGCAGCCCATGCCAAATCGCCAATGCGCTGGAAACCAAACATGGAATAATAAATATAGAAAGGCACCATCGGTAAGTCATGGTTGGCATAAGAGGTTGCTGCCGCAATCCACGAGGAAAACGCACCCGCTTCATTGATCCCTTCTTGCAGAATTTGACCATCTTTTTCTTCTCGATAAGACATCAGCTGGTCGGAGTCTTGTGGGGTGTAAAGCTGGCCGACAGAAGAATAAATCGCCAACTGTTGGAACATGCCTTCCATACCAAAAGTACGCGCTTCGTCAGGGACAATTGGCACAATGTTTTTGCCGATTTTCTTATCACGGGTTAATGCCGTTAATATTCGCACAAAGGCCATGGTGGTTGAAATAGTTCGCTCACCCGTTCCTTTGATTTGCGCTTTAAAGATACTGATATCGGGTGTTTCAAGCGCGGTGAAATCGGTTGGACGTTTTGGCAAATACCCGCCAAGCTCTTCCCGGCGCGCTTTTAAGTACTTAATTTCGTCACTGTCATCTGCAGGCTTGAAGAATGGCGCATCTTTAATTTCTTCATCAGACAATGGGATGTTAAATCGATCTCGGAAAGCCAGTAACGCCTCTTCTCCCATTTTCTTTTGAGAATGCGTAATGTTTTGGCCTTCACCCGCTTCGCCCATGCCGTAACCTTTAACCGTTTTAGCCAGAATAACGGTTGGTTGACCTTTATGCTCTGCCGCTTGCTTATACGCTGCAAACAATTTGTGAGGATCATGTCCACCACGATTTAAACGCCAGATATCATCGTCGCTCATATCCGCAACTAAGGCTTTTAATTCTGGGTAAGCACCAAAGAAATGCTCCCGAACATAAGCGCCGTCTTTGGCTTTATAGTTCTGGAAGTCACCGTCTTTCACTTCTTCCATGCGTTTTAGCAACAAGCCGGTTGTGTCTTTCGCCAACAGTTGATCCCAATAAGACCCCCAGATGACTTTTATCACGTTCCAGCCTGCACCACGATACAACGACTCTAATTCTTGAATAATTTTACCATTACCGCGAACAGGGCCATCTAAGCGTTGTAAGTTACAGTTAACCACAAACACTAAGTTGTCTAGCTTTTCACGGCCAGCCATGGACAAACCACCAATAGATTCTGGCTCATCCATCTCACCGTCACCTAAATATGCCCAAACGGTGCGGCCATCGGTATCAGCAAGCTTACGGTTGTGGATGTACTTCATATAGCGCGCTTGGTAAATCGCCATTAGCGGCCCTAACCCCATCGATACGGTTGGGAACTGCCAAAAATCTTTCATTAACCAAGGGTGTGGGTAAGAGGACAAACCTTTACCGTCAGCCTCTTGCCTAAAGTTATTCAACTGCTGTTCCGTTATGCGGCCTTCCAAATAAGCACGCGCATAAACACCAGGAGCTGAATGCCCTTGAAAGAAAACAAGATCACTCCCTTTAAAGAAGTGGTTAAACGCCACATCATATAAAGTGGCTGCTGATGCAAAGCTGGAAATGTGACCACCTAAATCAGGGTTGCTACGATTCGCTTTTATCACCATCGCCATCGCATTCCAGCGAACGAGTGAGCGAATGCGCCGCTCCAAACTCAAGTCCCCGTCCTTTTGACCTTGGCTTGCCACAGGGATGGTATTGACGTAAGCCGTATCTGCACTGTAAGGCAGATTAACGCCTGAGCGACGAGCTTGATCGATTAGTTTCTCCAATAAATAGTGTGCACGATCAGCACCATCAGATTCCAATACGGATTCTAAAGCGGCTAACCATTCTTCGGTTTCTTGGGGATCTAAATCTGGTAAATCGGTCATAAACTACCTCGTTATATCCGGTTCGACACACAGCAAAACGTGGCGATACCTAGAGCGCAAATACAGTAAAGTTAAATATTATCAAATACGAATCTTGATGACCATCATCAATAAACTACAGCACAAACTATAGCCAATTTTTTATAATGCCGCTCAGTGTACTCAAAACCCCCACGAAAATCATCTATAACCCACTGGAACTAAAAGAGGCTGCATTTAGTTTCCTGTAGAAAAAACCCTATCATCTCACTCTAAAAGCACCTTATAACTTAATCTAAAATCCTTACATTACATTGACACTTATTGAATAAAGGCCAATTTAGCAACCAAACAACCCCCTTACCTCACCGAGATAACAACCTGTCGCAGTCATTTTTTGACATAAAAGCGACAATGTCAGCCATCGCAAAGTAGAGGTCTTTTCTAATTTCAGTTACAGTACGAACACTTTCTAATATTAGGTTTCTATCATGGCAACAAGTATCACCCTAACCCAACCAGATGACTGGCACCTGCACGTCAGAACGGGCGATATGCTGAACCATGTGATCAACGATACCGCTAAGGTTTTTGGCCGAGCCGTCATCATGCCCAACTTAACGCCAGCAATCACGACGGTAGACCAAGCCAACCACTACCGACAAGCCATCCTCTCTGCTTGCCAATATGCTGATTTCGACCCACTGATGACACTGTATCTCACCGACACCACCACCCCTGATGAAATCGCAAAAGCAGCCAAAGACCCTAATATTTATGCCGCAAAACTCTATCCTGCTGGCGCGACCACAAATTCAAGCCAAGGCATTGCAAAATTAGATGCCATTTACCCGCTACTAGAGGCCATGACAGAGCACAATTTACCACTGCTTATACACGGTGAAGTCACCACACCAGAGATGGATATTTTCGACCGTGAAAAAGGCTTTATTGACCAATACCTTATTCCGATCACGCAAAAATTCTCTTCTCTACGTATCGTGCTTGAACACATCACCACCTCAGACGCCGCCCAATTTGTACTATCTCAGCCAAGCAACGTGGCCGCCACCATTACAGCACACCACTTGCTGTTAAATCGCAACGACATGCTAGCCGGAGGCATCAGACCACATTACTACTGCCTACCCATTTTAAAAAGGCAAAGTCACCAAGCAGAACTCATTAAAGTTGCCACCAGTGGTAGTGCTAAATTTTTCTTAGGCACAGACAGTGCACCACACACCCAGAACAACAAAGAAAGCGCTTGTGGCTGCGCGGGCTGCTACACCGCCATTAATGCTATGCCCCTTTATGCACAAGCTTTTGAAGCGGCTAATGCGCTGAATAAATTAGAAGGTTTTGCTAGCCATTTTGGCGCGGATTTTTATGAATTGCCTCGCAACAAAAAGACCATTACATTATCCAAACAAGATTGGGTGGCACCTGAATACATCAACGTTGGTAACGAACGCTTAATTCCATTTTTTGCCGGCAAAACCCTGAGCTGGCAAGTTACCCAACACGCATAAATAAATGAGACAATCCATCTGTTCTGACTATACTGAGCTGTTATGACAAATAAAGATCACAACCCCAAAATTGCAAAACGATTCCGCGGCTTCCTACCCGTTGTCATTGACGTAGAAACCGGTGGTTTTAACCCTAAAAAAGATGCACTACTCGAAGTTGCAGCCGTTGTTATTGGCATGGACGACGATGGTTTTGTCTTCCCGATGGAAACCACTCATTGCCATGTAGAACCTTTCCCCGGTGCGAATATGGATCCTGCTGCATTAGAATTCACAGGCATTGACCCTTACAACCCATTTCGTATGGCCAAAAAAGAAAATGATGCTTTGGGTTATATTTTCAAGCCCATTCGCTCAGCGCTTAAAGCCACAGGGTGCAAACGCGCCGTCTTGGTCGGCCATAACGCGTCATTTGATTTAGGGTTTATGAATGCCGCTTGCACTCGCGCAGGCATCAAACGTAACCCTTTCCACCCTTTTAGCAGCTTCGATACGGCAACATTATGCGGTTTAGCTTATGGCCAAACAGTGCTTGCAAGGGCAGCACAAGTGGCAGGTATTCCTTGGGATAACGACAAAGCCCATTCCGCCGCTTACGACACAGAACAAACCGCTGAAATTTATTGCCGCATTGTGAACAAATGGCGCGAAATGTCTGGGATAGACATGACGTTAGAGGAACATGATCTCGGCTCATAACAAGATCAAACCCGAATAGAGCAAACCTCCATTCGGGCCAATCAAAACGCTTAACATTAATACCCTGGCGTATTCGCTCTAGGTGCTTGCCTTGAAGTATGTGTTCGTAAAAAGCGTGCACAAGCAGGTTTACTTTCACTGAGGCCACGACGACATCCACATTGAACACGCGTGTATGCCTGACAGTTAGTAAAACCTCTTCTATTACGAACGCCATACGCTCTAATTTGGTCGCAAGCATGCGGCGTATAACTACCAGCGCGAGAAAGAATGACTCGCTCAAACCCACCACCTGCCAATACAAACCACGGCCCATCAGGGTTATCAAGATCATGCACAAAAGTAGGTGTCCAACCACCACCACTACAAGCGGCAGCACTCGCATTTTGCATGGCCAACATAGACCCCATGAATACAACCAGTACAATCACAGCGTTAGACAATTTATCCATAAATTGAACCTCTCTTTTCAGTCATAGAACAAAACATCTCTTCCCGATAGCGCTGAACACACTATGCGGTAAAGAACTTAGAGGTATTTCCTACAGCAACACTAGGATTAACTAAGACTGTATCACGTTAATTCAGCTGCTAAGTTGACCAAAATCATTATTGTTAGCACCTAAAAATGAATGAATGCCGCTGAGGTAGCAAAGCCTATTTACCCTAGATATCGCCCATAAAAAAAGCGGTACAGGCAAAAAGTCGCCTTATACCGCTTTTTTAAAAACGCATTGAAATGAACTTTCAATAACGCCGATTAGTTTGGTGTTGCTTTAGCAATGGCTTCAGTGACCATCGTTTTTAACTCACCATTTTGAAAATGCTCAAGGGTAATATCACAACCACCAATTAACTCACTGTCAATATAGAGTTGTGGAAAGGTAGGCCAATTCGCATAGCGAGGTAAATTCTCAAATATTTCTGGATCTGCGAGAATATTCACATAAGCAAATTCTTCACCACACTCCTGCAATGCTTGAGCTGCACGACTTGAAAAACCACACTGAGGCATTTTAGGGGTACCCTTCATATAAATGATGACAGGGTTACCTTCTACTTGCTCACGAATTCTATCCAACACATCCATCTTTTTTCTCCTAATCAAATTGCTTACTGACCGCAGTTTAACCATTTCAGTCGAGGATAAAAAGCAGCCACATAGAAAGGTTTAGGCATTATCAACATTCATTTGCAGCCAATATTCAACCAATGCTAAATGCCATAACTTGCTGCCATTAAGCTTGGTAAAGTATTCATCGGGGCTTTTAAGCAATTTTTCAACATAATTTGCTTGATATAGACCCCGAGCCTTTGCAGCAGGCGACAGTAAAATATCCCGCATAAACTCTAAAAAATCTCCACGAACATATTTGAGCGCAGGCATTGGGAAGTACCCTTTTGGCCGATCAATCACCCCATCTGGAATTAAACCACGAGCAATTTTCTTCAACATGTATTTACCATCATCTCGCATTTTAAGCTCCGGTGGCATTTGTGCAGCTAGCTCAACTAACTCATGATCCAAAAACGGCACTCGCGCTTCTAACCCCCACGCCATCGTCATGTTATCTACCCGCTTCACAGGGTCATCTACCACCAGGGTGGTCACATCAAAGCGTAAAACCTGATCAATATATTCATCGGCATCAGGCGCTTCAAGCCTGGCCTTTACCAATTGACTGGTAACATCTTCACCTTGCCATTGTGCCTGTACCATCTCCAAATATTCTTCATGCGTTCGATCAAAATAATGATCAGCAAAACGAGAAACAGTATCACCTTTTGCGGCATGCATTTGTGAGTACCAAAAATATCCGGCAAAAACCTCATCAGCGCCCTGCCCGCTCTGTACGACCTTTATATCCTTTGAGACCTGCTCAGACAGCAAATAAAAGGCCACCGCATCCTGACCGAACATGGGCTCCGACATATTCGCAACCGCCTCAGGTAGGCGCTTCAAAACCTCTGTATTCGGCACTAAAAATTTATGATGTTTGGTTTGAAAATGATCCACCACCAAGTCTGAATACTCAAACTCACTGCCTTTTTCATCTCCTGCATCTTCAAACCCCACTGAAAACGTTTGTAAATCGGTCACACCCGACTTCGCGAGCAGCCCAACCAACAAGCTTGAATCTAAGCCTCCGGAAAGCAATACCCCAACAGGCACATCAGCAATATCCAAACGACGCTTAACAGCCAGCATTAATGCGTCTTCAATCGCTTCAGTCCATTCTTGCTCTGTTTTGGCCTCAGCAGGACGGGACGCAGAGAGATGCCAATAGGTTTTAGTGTCAGTTTTACCACTTAAGCGCACAATCATCGTCGAGGCAGGCGGTAATTTACGCACCGCTTTTAATAACGTCGTCGGCGCAGGAATGACGGCATGCAAGGTAAATTGATGGTGCAGCCCCTCTGAATCAATCCCCGTATCCACACCGCCTGGCGCCAAAATAGACTGAATGGTTGAGGCAAACCGAAAGGTTTTACCCACAAAAGCATAATAAAAAGGTTTAATCCCCATTCGATCACGTGCCACGAACAAATACTCACGCTCGACATCCCAGATCGCAAATGCAAACATCCCCAACAAATGCGTCACACAATCCCCACCCCACTCGGCATACGCCTTAAGGATAACCTCGGTATCCCCATGCGATGAAAAAGTGTGACCTTTTTCCTGTAATTCACGCCGCAAAATCTTATAGTTGTAAATAGCGCCATTAAACACCAATAACGCATTTGATTTGGCATCCCGCATCGGTTGATTTGAGTCGGCCGATAAATCAATCACAGAGAGTCGCCTGTGTCCAAAAGCCACTGGCCCAACCTGTTCTACCCCTTGAGAATCAGGGCCTCGCCGCTCCAGCGCTGGCAACATAGCAGAAACACTTTGCAATGAACCTCGCTCACCATGCAACCCTAATTCACCACATATTCCGCACATGCTTCAGCCCTCCGAGCCAAATAAACAATTACCGCACAAAAATTCCGTTTTAAACACAGAACCACAACCATTACCATACCGCCTTTCACATAGAAACCGTTATGTTTCTATCTTACTGCGATGCTGGAGCACATAAAAAATGGCACATACTCTACCGGATCTTCCTTACGAAAAAAATGCTTTAGAGCCTCACATTTCTGCTGAGACTTTAGAATTCCATCACGACAAGCACCACCAGACATACGTCACCAACCTCAATAACTTAATCAAAGATACTGAGTTTGCTGATATGAGCCTTGAAGACACCATCAAAAAATCTTCTGGTGGCATGTTCAACAACGCAGCACAGATTTGGAACCATACTTTTTACTGGAACTGCCTAAGCCCAAATGGCGGCGGTGAGCCAACTGGCGCACTAGCTGATGCTATTAACAGCACATTTGGCTCTTTTGCTGAGTTCAAAGAAAAATTCTCTGCAACATCAATCACCACTTTTGGTTCTGGTTGGGGCTGGTTAGTGAAAAATGCAGACGGTAGCTTAGCTTTAGTTAGCGCAAGCAATGCTGGTTGCCCTTTGACTGATGGCCAAACACCCATTTTAACCTGTGATGTTTGGGAACACGCATACTATGTTGATTACCGTAATGCTCGACCTAAGTACGTTGAAGCATTCTGGAACATCGTAAACTGGGAATTTGCTTCAAAGAACTTTGAAGGCTAAACCCCAATCGCTACCCTAAACCCGTTTTAGGGTAGCGCTTTTATCAACTACCCCACTATCCTCGAACAAACGCCCCAAAATAGGTCATAAAAACACCTATATTCCTTAATATCGTTAACAAGCCTCATCAATCTCAGGAAAGCAATTGCGTCTACGCTTTAACTTCCTTACTATGGTTGCTTGGTTTTTTTATTAAATTGTACAAAAATGACTCAGACAATTATGCCAACGTACCGCAGACTCCCCGTTGAGTTTGTTAAAGGCCAAGGTTCATGGCTTTGGGATACCGTAGGCCAAAAATACTTAGACGCACTGACAGGCATTGCTGTTTGCGGCCTTGGCCATGCACACCCTAAAATTGCAGATGCGATCTGCGAGCAAGCCAAAACCCTCTTACACACCTCCAATTTATACGAAATTGGCCCCCAACAAGCACTCGCCGATAAACTCACATCGCTATCAGGTATGCAGCATGTGTTTTTTGGCAACTCAGGTGCAGAAGCCAATGAAGCGACCCTAAAAGTCGCTCGACTATATGGCAACAAAAAGGGCATTAAAAACCCAACGGTCATCGTAACGGATAAAAGCTTTCATGGGCGAACCATCGCCACGCTTTCAGCAACCGGTAACCGTAAGGTACAAGCAGGCTTTGAGCCGCTGGTATCCGGTTTCAGACGTGTCCCTTATAACGACATTGAAGCCATTGAAGCCATCGCAAAAACAGCAACGAACGTCGTTGCCATTATGGTAGAACCTGTTCTAGGTGAAGCTGGCGTACATATTCCTGATGATGATTATTTAACCAACATCAGGCGTATTTGTGATGAAAATGGCTGGCTAATGATGCTAGATGAAATTCAAACCGGCATTGCCAGAACCGGTAAAATGTTTGCCTTTCAACATGCGGATATAACACCGGATGTCATGTCACTTGCCAAAGGTTTAGGCAATGGCGTTCCGATTGGCGCTTGCTTAGTCAATGGCCCCGCAGCCGATGTACTCGGGCCTGGCAATCACGGTTCAACTTTTGGGGGGAACTTCCTCTCCACCAGAACCGCACTGACCGTTCTAGAGATTATTGAAGAGCAGCAATTGGTTGCAAGAGCGGCTTCCCTTGGAGAGTCCATCACCCAAAAATTAGAGACGGCCTTTGCTGACCTACCATTGGTCTCAAGCGTCAGGCACAAAGGCATGATGCTTGGTATCGAATTAAGCCAAGCTTGCCCGAACCTTGTTGAATATGCGTTGGATCACCTACTGTTGATCAATTGCCCGAGCGAAACCATCATTCGCTTACTTCCCCCATTGACGTTATCAGACGAAGAAGCTGACATTTTAGTAACCCGTTTATACAACGTTTTAAGCTCATACACGCCTGCTTAAAGGCGATGGATATTGTTCTATGACTACTCGTCACTTTCTCTCGCTATTAGATTTAACCCCCGCTGAACTCAACGCTATGATGGATCGAGCCATCGAAATCAAAACCGCGTACAAGCAGGGTGACATTTTTGAGCCCCTTAAAAACAAAGTACTGGGGATGATTTTTGAAAAGTCCTCCACTCGTACTCGTGTTTCTTTTGAAACCGGTATGATTCACTTTGGTGGCAAAGCACTTTTTTTATCTCCCCGAGATATTCAGCTTGGCCGAGGCGAGCCACTAGAAGACACCGCGCGCGTGTTATCCAGCATGGTGGACTGCATTACCATCCGTACATTTTCCCACAAACAATTGGCTTTTTTTGCTGAGAACTCAAGCGTGCCCGTCATTAATGCACTCACAGATGACTTTCACCCTTGCCAGCTTCTAGCCGACGTACAAACCTACCAAGAGCACCGCGGTAGCATTAAAGGCAAAACAGTTACCTGGATTGGAGATGGCAACAATATGTGCCATTCCTATATGAATGCGGCCAAACAGTTTGGTTTTACCCTCAATATTGCCTGCCCAGAAGACTACACGCCCTATCCTGAAATTATTGCCAATACTAAAGACCACATCAACATTTGCCATGATGCAAAACAAGCCTCAACAGACTCTGATTTAATCGTCACCGATGTCTGGGCGAGCATGGGGCAAGAGGAAGAACAGAAGAAGCGTGAAATTGCGTTTGCCGGCTTCCAAGTGAACCAGTCTGTAATGCAACAAGCCAGAGCTGATGCCTTGTTCATGCACTGCCTGCCCGCACACCGCGGTGAAGAAGTCACCGCTGACGTAATTGACGGCCCACAGAGTGTGATTTGGGACGAAGCTGAAAATCGCCTCCACGCCCAAAAAGCATTACTCGAGTTTTTGCTTGCCTAATTTTCTAAAACTGAGCTATAACCTACTCATACTTAGGAAAAAAATAATAACAATTAGGAATCATAGTGAAACGTACCTTAGTAACCTTCATCTGCTTACTGCTCTTTTCTACACACAGTTTTGCTCAAACGCTCTATGTTTCCGATCGATTAAAAATCAACATGCGAAGCGGGCCAAGCACTGCCAATAAAATCACAGCCACACTCCGAAGCGGCACACCACTAACAGTTGTTTCCCGTGATAAATCATCAGGTTACTCTCAAGTAAAACTTAAATCGGGTAAATCTGGTTGGGTCTTAACCAGGCAGCTGGACAAACAGCCCAGCGCAAGAAAGGGCCTCATCATTGCTCAAGAAAAAAATGCAGCTTTACAAAAGCAGCTTGACGATATCACCAGCGCGTTTGAAAAAGTGACCAACGAGTACGAATCAGCCAACCAATCTTTACAACAAAATTTATTCCAAAACAAAACCTTAACAGAAGAACTGACTGATATTAGACAAAAAGCCTCAAATGCACTCATGATTGAAAGAGAGCGCAATGAACTAAAGGCCACCTTAGAAATCACCGAACAAAAATTCAAAAAAGTCTCTCAACGCAATGAAATTTTGGAACAATCTGATCGTAACGTCTTATTCATGCTTGGCGCAGGCACCATCGTTTTCGGCTTATTTCTGGGGTTAATCCTACCTAGACTGGGCGCTAAAAAGCGTAGTGGATCTTGGGGCGGCGATTCTTACTTAGGCTAACGCCATGCTTCCAGCACTACCCGACCTCATTAAACAACTGATTGCAGCACCGTCGGTGAGCAGCACAAAACCGGAGCTAGACACCAGCAACGAGGCTGTCATCCATCTGCTTGCAGACTGGTTTAAAACACTCGACTTTAAAGTTGAGCTGCAAACCGTCTCATTAGGCAAAAAAAACCTAATTGCCACCATCGGTACAGGCTCAGGTGGATTGGTTCTATCAGGCCACACTGACACCGTTCCTTACGATCTTGAGCGCTGGACATGCGACCCCTTTAAAATTACCGAACAAGATCATAAATTTTATGGCCTTGGCACCTGCGACATGAAGTCGTTTTTTGCCTTTGCGATAGAAGCCATCAAAACCTTTAATAGCCAGGATTTTAAACGCCCGTTAATCATCTTAGCCACAGCAGATGAAGAGACCACCATGTCGGGTGCTAAAGCGCTACTCAACTATCCTCTTAGCAAGCCACGGCATGCCATCATTGGTGAACCAACCAATTTAAAACCCATTAGGATGCACAAAGGCATTTTAATGGAAAAAATCCACATCCAAGGGCTAGCAGGCCACTCTAGCAACCCAGATTTAGGGCACAACGCCATTGAAGGCATGGTCGACGTATTAGCCACCCTTTCACACTGGCGCAATGAGTTACAGCAAAAACACCAAAACCCGGCTTTTGCTGTGCCCCACCCAACCCTAAATTTTGGTCACATACATGGCGGTGACAACCCCAACCGTATCTGTGGCGCTTGCGAGCTACACATTGATCTACGCCCACTTCCAGGCATGAGCTTAGACAATTTACGAGAGACCTTAAGCCTCAAGCTACAAGCGGTTGCTAAAGACAGCCCCTTTAGCATTACCCAATCCGCTTTGTTTGATGGCATTCCTGCGGTAGAAACCGATGCCAATAAGGACATTGTGAAAGCGGCAGAACAATTAACGGGGGCAACAGCCGAAGCCGTTGCTTTTGGTACAGAAGCCCCCTATCTTAAACAAATGGGGATGGACACCATCGTCCTTGGCCCAGGGAGCATTGATCAAGCCCATCAACCTGACGAGTTTATTCGCTTAGATCAATTCAACCCAACCGTACACCTTTTACAACAAATGATTCATCGATATTGCGTGCAAGCCCATGACTAATCAA
Organism: Methylococcales bacterium; assembly: GCA_018672285.1. Classification (GTDB taxonomy): domain Bacteria; phylum Pseudomonadota; class Gammaproteobacteria; order JABHGC01; family JABHGC01; genus JABHGC01. The sequence goes on along the minus strand of JABHGC010000237.1, from coordinate 25,432 downwards.
AATTTTATTGATGCCTTTCGGCACTCATCCCCTTACATTCGCGCACATCAAGGCAATACATTTGTTATCAGCATAAATGGTCATTTATTTGACCACCCACAGCTCACCAACTTAATTCACGACTTGGCTTTATTAAACAGCCTCGGTATTAAGCTGGTCATTGCTTTTGGCGCTCGACCACAAATTGACAAAAGCCTTAAGCACGCCAAACTGCCCAATGACTACCACCACAACATTCGCGTCACCACACAGGCAGCGATGGATGTCATTGTCCCTATTATTGGCTCAATGACCTTAGATTTACAGGCTAGGTTCACCTACAGCTTGAGCAATACGCCAATGGCTGGCACCGAAATCAAAGCCATCAACGGTAATTTTATTACCGCAAAACCCGTCGGCATTAGAGACGGTATAGACCACCAACACACCGGCCAAGTTAGAAAGGTCAACACCAAAGCCATTGGCCTACTGCTCGACATGGACAACATTATTTTACTCCCCCCGATTGGCTTTTCACCTACGGGCGAAATATTCAATTTAAATGTCGAAGAAGTTGCTCAATCCTGCGCCATTGCGCTCCAGGCAAACAAACTCATATATGGCATCAATGAACCCGCCGTCAATGCATCCAAAGACCTAACAACTGAGCTAAGCCCTGATGATGCAAGAGCTGCCGTCATCAATAACCCAGATTTACAGCACACATTAAATGCGGCAGCCTTGGCGTGTGACAACGGCATTAACCGGACTCACATTATTAACGGCACAGAAGATGGCGCGCTCATCAAAGAGCTCTTCACTTGTGATGGCTCTGGTACTCTCGTCACTCAGCAACCGTTTGAACAAATTCGCAGTGCAAGCGTTGATGACATCACCGGCATTCTGCAATTAATCGAACCCTTGGAAGCAGAGGGCATCCTCATCCGGCGTTCAAGAGAGCACATTGAAAGAGAAATAGACGATTTTGTGGTGATAGAAAGAGACAACATGGTTATCGGCTGTGCTGCGCTACATTTATTCCCAAATGATGCCACCGCAGAACTTGCCTGCCTGGCCATCGATACCAACTATCACCGCGCGAACCGTGGAGATAACTTACTGCAGCACATGACCCTGCTTGCCCAGCAAGACAATATTCAGCGCATATTGGTCTTCACAACCCAATCATCACACTGGTTTATTGAGCGAGGTTTTGCAGAAACGGACTTAGAAAAAATCCCTGTAGAGCGCGCAGAACTGTATAACTATCAACGTAACTCTAAGATTTTATTGAAAGCTATTCAGATTTAACCTAGGTTTTATAGAGACAACTTTAAAAAAAGCCGAAAAACTGAATGACAACTCAAACAAACGCACTCAGCGTAGCTCAGCTAAGTGACACCCATCTCTTTGAAACAGTTGAAGAAAAGTTACTTGGCTTAAACACTCAGCAAAGTTTTGACGCAACCCTACAGCACGCGTTAGACACAATAGAGCACATCGACTTTTTTTTATTAACGGGCGACATTGTACAAGACGGCCATTTAGCCGGGTACAAGCGTATTATCGACACTCTAGACAGCATCGGCATCCCAACTTATTGCCTACCTGGAAATCATGACGAATCCAGACTCATGGCCAAACACTTTAATACCGAGTTTGTGAAATTCATACCGCAGTTTAGTGTAGGGAAGTGGCAGTTCATCATGCTCGACACAAACATTCCAAATAGCGCAAGCGGTCGCTTTAAAGACGATGAAATAAAACAACTCGGGAAGTACCTAGACTCTGACATGCACACCGTGATTTGCATGCACCACAACCCAATCCATGTTGGCAGCCAATGGCTAGACACCATGGCCATTGATAACCCTGAACTTCTCTATAATGCCATCACGCCAAAACAAGTAGACCTAATGCTCTGTGGTCACGTGCACCAAGCACACATTTTTTTAGCACATGAGATCCCGTTGTACACGGCACCATCAACTTGTATTCAATTCAAGCCTCACAGCACAGAGTTTGCCCTAGATAACGTTCCACCAGGTTACCGGCACCTCACTTTTTTTGAGAATGGACAAATGGAGACCAACATCAAAAGGTTGGACAAACTGCCGGAAGGCATTGATATGGTTTCGGCTGGCTACTGATCGTCCCGACGTTCACTTTGCTTACGCCTAAGCGAATGCATAGACCTTCTGCGATGTGGCTTATCCTCTAAATATTTCTTAGGGCAATTGCGTTTTTTCTCTTCATCAAAAATCAATGGTGCCAACTCAAACAAAGCTTTGTGATAAATTTGCCGCTTAAAAAACACCACCTCTTTCACTGGCAACCAATAAAAAGCCCACCGCCACGCATCAAACTCAGGACTGTCTGTTGCATTTAACTGAACACAATCATCGACTTCAACCATTCGCAGCAAAAACCAAACTTGCTTCTGCCCAATGCACAATGGCACACTGTTTTTTCGTAAAAATTTCTTGGGCAAACGGTATCTTAACCAACCTTTGGTACAACCAATGATCTCGACATGCTCAGGTTTTAGACCAGACTCTTCATACAGCTCGCGATACATTGCCTGCACAGGGTTTTCATCTACTTCAATCCCACCTTGGGGAAACTGCCAAGCGTGCTGACCCTTTCGCCTCGCCCAGAAGACCTTGCCTTCTCGGTTAACCAAAATAATACCCACATTCGGCCGAAAACCTTCGGCATCAATCACGATATCTCACCACATAAATCTCAAGTTGCTAATAGTGTGGTCTTTTTATACGATTTAGGCAAATTATCCCGAGGACAAAACCGTGCCACTAGCCATCTTTGATTTAGACAACACTTTAATAGCGGGCGACAGCGACCATTTATGGGGCGAATATTTAGTCGAGCAAGGGCTCGTGGACAAAGCGCTCTACAAAACCAGCAATGACCGTTTTTATGATGAATACAAACGCGGTGTTTTAGATATTAATGAGTTTTTGGCTTTTTCTTTAAGCGCCCTAAGTTCAGACAGCATGGAAGTGCTCAATGAGCGCCACCAAGGTTTTATGGCCACCAAAATCGACAGTATTATGCTGCCTAAAGCCAAAGCCCTTATCGAGAAACATAGAGCACAAGGTGATACTTTATTGATTATTACCGCCACCAACCATTTTGTTACAGCTCCCATCGCAGAATATTTAGGCATTCCGCACATTCTCGCCACCATGCCCGAAATCGTCGATAATCGTTACACAGGGAATGTTGCCGGAACGCCCTGCTTCCAAGAGGGGAAAGTTGAGCGCTTAAACGAATGGTTAACCGAAAAAGGTCACAACTTAGAGAACAGTACGTTTTATAGCGACTCCCACAATGATTTACCGCTACTTAAACAAGTCACCCATCCAGTGGTCGTTGATGCAGATGAGAAGTTAACTGATTACGCTAAAGACAATGATTGGCCAATGATTTCTTTGCGGTAACCATTAGTGATTTTTTAAAGAAAGAAGCTAAATTAAATTGACGGTGTTTCAACAGGCCGCAGGTTAAATTTTGTTTTGGGTTTGGCATTTTTGAAGTTAACTTCCCTGCCAGAAGGCCGGAGGGGAGTGATCTTTTTTCAGCCGGTGAATCTAAACGGACAGGCACATATCTGAACAAATAAAACAAAACCAGTGGATACCAGCGGCTGAAAAAAGTATCACTTCCCGCAGTCCCGACCACTCAAGCTCAAAAACTAATCAAATATCTTCTGCCACCACCGCTGCCGATTTTTTGCAGGCTTAATGGCTTCTGGCAAGTCTATAGGCGTTTGCAAAGACAAAATCCAACCCGGCAATGGTGGGTTATCACTAAACCCACAAGACACACCTAGATTGTTAGGATCAAACACCTTTACAAATGCGGGGTCTTTCGGGTTATCAACATACACCACACCACAATACTCTTCCTGATGTTCTTTATGCAGTAACTCATCGATGTGAGTAATAAATTCAAGTAATTTTGGGTGGTCAATTGGCCCTTCTGGTGGCGCATCACCCACATGATAAATATGCCAATGTTTTTGCGCGTCTTGACGCATTACCCCCCAAAGGGTGTCTAACTGCTCCCAACGTAACATGCCATAAAAATCACCACGAAATAACGCTAAAAAAGGATGCACATCAGTCATAGAATTCACCTCAAACATCAGTATTAACTATAATCATATTATCGTATTACTTTGATTTAACATAGACAAGTTTTTGCTCATCTATGCTGATATAATAAGTCAGATTTTTTCGACTAAAACCGCCATATTATTGGAAGAGTTGAAAGCAATCTCTTACACTAAAATCAGTTTACTGATATAAAAATCAAAACAACAGGATTACTCATGGGAGATGTTATCCCCTTTAAAAAGAAAAGCTTAAAAGAAAAGCATAAAGGTAAAAGTTTGTGCAAAAACGGCCTGCATAAATGGGTGGTAGACAAGCATCAACCCTTTGATGTAAAAACAGGCAAGCTAATTACGGTTTATCGCTGCTCTCGCTGCAACGCAAGTAAAACGAAAAGCCACTAAAATCACAGACAACAGGTTAACCAAACACACGCATGTTATTGAACTATGCCTATATCATTCTCGGTTTCGCCGTTTTAATTTGGGGTGCAGACCGCTTTATCCAAGGCGCCTCAGGCATTGCTAGATCCATGGGGGTTTCGCCCCTACTCGTCGGTCTCATCATCGTAGGTTTTGGCACCTCTGCCCCAGAGATTATTGTTTCTTTGAACGCATCGCTCGAAGGCAATCCTGCCATCGCTATAGGCAATGCGCTGGGTTCCAATATTGCCAACATTGGTTTAGTGCTCGGTGCAACAGCACTGGTTATGCCTCTGGCTATGCAATCCTCCACTCTGAGCCGTGAGTTTCCACTGCTGTTAGCTGTAAGTCTTGCCGCACTTGCGCTCATGATGGACGGTGAATTAAGCCAACTTGACGGCATCATTTTATTATCCGGCCTCATTTTTGTCCTGACTTGGTTATTTTTCCTCAGCAAAAGAGGCAATCAAGATGACCCAATTCAAATCGAATACGAAACGGAATTTAACGAGGTTGTGCCCTTTAGAATTTCTGGCTTTTGGTTCATCGTAGGACTGGGTTTACTCCTTGCCGGCTCACAGCTGTTAGTTGAAAATGCAGTGGCTGTAGCAGATCACTATGGTGTCAGCAAACTGGTTATCGGCTTAACCATTATTGCAATAGGCACAAGCCTACCTGAACTTGCCGCATCAGTGATTAGCGCCCTTAAGAAAGAACCCGATATTGCCATCGGCAATATTATTGGCTCTAACATGTACAACTTACTCGCCGTCATGGCGGTTCCCGCTTTAGTTGCACCCGGGACTTTCGATAGCGGCGTCCTCGAACGAGACTTCCCGGTGATGATTGGTTTAACCATCGCCATGTTTGTTATGGGTTTTGGCATATCAGGCCGAGGAAGGATCAATCGACTAGAAGGTTTTGCATTGTTACTCGCGTTCTGCGGATATCAATATATACTCTATGGTACGCTTAAAAATATTGTCGCTTAAGACAACCATTAAATTCAGTTCATAACCTAAAAAAATAAGAACAATAATATGACTGACTACTCATCTCACGCAGACCAGTTAAAACAACTGGGCACTGCTGTTATTCGTGCAGAAGCTGAAGCGGTTGCATCATTAGAAAATGTTATTGATGAACACTTCGTCAATGCCTGTCAAATGATCCTCAACTGCGATGGCCGCATTGTTGTCACCGGCATGGGCAAATCAGGCCATGTTGGCAACAAAATATCCGCCACATTAGCCAGTACAGGCACCCCTGCATTTTTTATGCACCCAGGAGAAGCAAGCCATGGTGATTTAGGCATGCTGCTTCCCAACGATGTTGTACTCGCATTATCCAACTCAGGCTCCACTCAAGAGATCGCCGCTTTACTCCCGATGATCAAACGAATGAAAGCCAAAGTCATTGCCATCACAGGCAATGATCAATCACTACTCGCTCAGGCATCAGATGTCCACATTACCGTTAAGGTCGATAAAGAAGCTTGCCCGCTCGGCTTAGCCCCCACATCAAGCACAACCGCTGCCCTAGCAATGGGGGATGCACTTGCCATTGCCCTACTAGAAGTCAGAGGCTTCACTGAAGCAGACTTTGCCATTTCCCATCCTGGTGGGGCACTGGGCAAACGACTGCTGCTCACCGTTAACGACATTATGCATACCGGTAATAATATCCCTCGTGTCAACGATACGGCGACCATTAGAGACGCCTTATTAGAAATGTCCAAAAAAGGCTTAGGCATGACAGCCATCGAAAATAACGCCGGTGAATTAGTCGGTTTATTCACTGATGGTGACTTACGTCGCGCCCTTGACTCAACCGCAGAGTGCCGCACCACGCCAATCACAGAGCTCATGACCAAAAACCCTAAAACCTGCCACCAAGACATGATGGCGGTCGACGTGCTCAATTTAATGCAACAGCACGAAATTAACGGATTTATGGTTGTCGATGAGCAACACAAAGTCATAGGCGCCCTCAATATGATCGACATGCTGAAATCTGGCGTGATGTAACTTGATTCAATTAAATTAGGATATTATTATGATCTCACATGCAGTCATTCCCCCCGATGTATTAGAACGCGCCTCTAAAATCAAGATGGTGATATTCGATGTGGATGGCGTACTCACCGATGGCAGCCTATTTTTAGGTGACGATGGTTTAGAGTACAAAGCATTTAACTCAAGAGATGGTTTAGGGTTTCGCTTACTGCAAAATGCCGGTATCGACATTGGCATCATTACAGGCCGTGAGTCAAAAGTAGTTACCTACCGCATGAAAAGTTTAGATGTAGAACATGTTTATCAAGGCCAAGTACCTAAGTACCCTGCCTACGAAAAACTATTAACCAAATTAGGCTTAAGTAAGGAAGAAACCTGCTTTGTCGGTGATGACGTTGTAGACTTACCCATCATGCAAAATTGTGGGCTTTCAGTTGCGGTTCAGGACGCACACCCTTATATATTACAATATAGCCACTGGCAAACCCCCTCTAACGGAGGCCGAGGTGCTGCTCGTGAAGTCTGTGAATTATTATTGAAAGGACATGGTAAACTAGAGTCAGAGCTAGCAGGCCACTTGGTATAACATGAGCAAACGCCAAATCAAACATCCCATTGTGCGCTGGTTTCGCTTTTTTAAAAGCTACTACCAGTGGTCAGCACTGTCCGGCCTGGTTAACAAAGGGTTAATGTTTGTTGCGCTAGTGTTTGTTGCAGGTATGAGCTGGCACTGGTTAAACCAAGTCGCGCCCTCTGAAGAATCAAAGCCTGTTTCAGTCCACTCTCCAGACTATTACCTTGAAAATTTTACCACCACCTCAATGAATGACAAAGGTGCCCCCAAACATCGAATTAAAGGGGACAACATGATTCATTTCATCGATGAGGACAGTACTGAAATAACCAACCCGGTCATGACCGTATATGATGACAAACTCCCACCCTGGGTGATTGTTGCAGAGTCTGGCTGGATGTCTGGCGACGGCGATTTATTAATGCTCTTAGGTGAGGTACAAATGGACCGCTCCGGCACAGAAACCGCCCGCCCTGTTCACATCGACACCCATGATTTACGGGTTCAGCCCAACGATGACTGGGCTGAAACCGAACGAGAAGTATTTATTACCACCCTAGACGACCGCATGAAAGGCGTCGGGATGAGAGCTTTATTCAGTAAACCGATCCGATTCCAACTGCTATCAAAGGTACAAAGCCATTATGCAAACAAACCATAACAGAGCCCGCCACATCCACTTTATTTTGGCACTCACCTTATTCAGTTGGGCAAGCGGTGTTAGCGCGCTCTCTTCAGACCGAGAGCAACCCATCCAGGTCAATGCCGACACCGTCAACATTGATGAAAGTAAAGACATGAGTACCTACACGGGCAACGTCGTCGTTACCCAAGGTAGCTTACGCATTACCGGCAATGTCATGAAAATTTACGGCGTAACCACCGAGTTAAGTAAAATCATTGTGACAGGCACCCCCGTTCATTTTCGGCAACGCCCTGATGGTAAAAAGCAAGATATTCGTGGCGAAGGCAGACAACTACATTACTTCTCTAAAACAGAAGAAATCCACCTCTTGAACAAAGCCAAGTTGTGGCAGTCAGGTAATACCATCAAAAGTAAAAAGATCATTTACGACACGAAAAAAGCAGTCATGAAAGCGGGTACCACGAAAGGTGGTAACAGAGGCCGAGTCATCACGACATTCCAACCGAAAAAGAAAAAATGAATACCCTTTCTGCATACAACTTAGTTAAATCCTATGGTGCACGAAAAGTCGTTAGCGGTATTTCTCTGCAATTAAATGGTGGTGAAGTGATCGGTTTACTTGGGCCTAATGGCGCAGGTAAAACCACCACTTTCTACATGATTGTAGGGCTTGTTCCTGCAGATAAAGGTCAGATTTCACTCAACGAAAAAGAAGTGACAGGCTACCCGATGCATGCAAGAGCGCAAATGGGTATCGGTTACTTACCGCAAGAAGCGTCTATTTTCAAGAAATTGACGGTTGCTGAAAATATCATGGCCGTCTTACAAACGCGTGATGGGTTACATAAAAATAAGCAGTCCCGCATCTTAGATGGCCTGCTCATGGATTTTAACTTAACCCACCTGAGAGACAACGTCTCAATGGGCCTATCGGGTGGTGAGCGCCGGCGCCTAGAGATCGCCCGAGCATTATCCGCGAACCCTAAATTTATTTTATTAGATGAACCCTTTGCAGGGGTTGACCCAATTTCAGTGATTGATATTCAGCGTATTATTAGCAGCCTTTGCGAACGTGGTATTGGTGTTTTAATTACCGATCACAATGTTCGTGAAACCTTGAAAATTTGTAACCGCGCCTACATCATTAATGAAGGTAAAGTGATTGCAGACGGCCACCCTAACGACATTTTAGACAATGCCCATGTTCGTAAAGTCTACTTAGGTGAAAACTTTAAAATGTAGTGAACAAATAATACAGGCAAGCTATAAAAAATGCGCTAAAATAGGGGTATATGAAACAATCACTCCAGCTCAAAATTGGTCAACAACTCACGATGACCCCGCAGCTGCAGCAAGCCATCCGACTGCTGCAACTATCTACCCTTGAGCTACAAACTGAAATTCAAGAAGTACTCGACTCCAACCTGATGCTAGAAGAAGGTTCCGAGGAAGAACGACCCAGCAGTGAAAAGCCCGAACAAAAAACTGAAAAAGCCGATGACCAACATGCTGATAACGCATCAGAAGTCGAAGTCGGTGAAATCGCCGATACCATGCCTGATGAACTACCCGTAGACACTGTCTGGGAAGATGTTTACGACAGTCAAACCTACCAAGCGCCAAGTTCAGCCAGTAACAGTGAAGACTACGACTTTACCAGCCAAAACTCTGAAGCTGAAACCTTAAGCCGGCACTTAATGACCCAACTCAGCCTGCAAACATTCAGTGACACAGATAGAGCCATTGCGCTTGCCATCATCGACTCCATTGGTGTGGACGGTTACTTAAAAACCACCACAGAAGCCATCCTTGAAAGCTTACAAATTGAGGACCTTGAGCTAGATGAGGTGGAAGCTGTATTACGCCAACTTCAAAATTTTGACCCACCAGGCGTTGCCGCGAGAGACTTACAAGAGTGCTTGTTGATCCAGCTCAAACAAATACCAACTAGCACCCCTTTTTACTACACCACCGAGAAAATTCTGTCACAATATATGCAGGTACTTGCAACACGTGATTTAAACCTCCTAAAAAGGCGGCTAAAACAAAGTGAAGCAGATATGATGGGCGCAATCGCTTTAATTCAGACATTAAACCCTAGGCCTGGCAATAGTATAGAATCGAGCCACGCTCAGTATGTCGTACCCGATGTATATGTCACCCGAGTAAAACAAGGTTGGCGAGTAGAGCTCAATGCCGAAGCATCACCAAAATTGAGAATCAATGCCGGCTATGCTAGTTTGATAAAAAGAGCAGACAGCAGTGCCGATAACACCTGTTTAAAAGACCACCTTCAAGAAGCTCGCTGGTTTTTAAAAAGCTTACAAAGCCGTAATGAAACATTACTTAAGGTAGCGACCAGCATTGTTGAATTTCAAAAAGGCTTTTTTGAACAAGGGGAAGAAGCAATGAAGCCCTTAGTACTTAGGGAAATTGCTGAAAATGTTGAAATGCACGAGTCCACCATTTCCAGGGTGACCTCACAAAAGTACATGCATACATCGCGCGGTATTTTTGAATTTAAATATTTTTTCTCTAGCCACGTCAATACCAACGAAGGCGGAGAGTGTTCATCAACGGCCATACGGGCACACATAAAGACGCTCATTAAAGCAGAGCCTGCCCGCAAACCGTTGAGTGATAATAAACTGTCACAACTTTTAGCAGAACAAGGCATCAAAGTCGCAAGACGAACGGTTGCCAAGTATCGAGAGGCGATGTCCATTCCTCCATCGAATGAACGTAAACGCCTGATTTAACAATAACCCAAGGAGTTACCTATGCAAATCAGTGTCACAGGTCATCACATCGATATCACAGACTCACTTAAGAACTACGTCAACACCAAATTTGAGAAATTGGAGAGACATTTCGAGCAAGTTGCGAATGTTCATGTCGTGCTTAGCGTTGAAAAACAACGTCAAAAAGCAGAGGCAAACCTACACCTTCGTAACAACGATATTCATGCAGAAGCTGTTAATGAAGATATGTATGCTGCAATTGATAGCCTGATGGACAAGCTCGATCGCCAAGTTGTCAAACACAAAGAAAAAAATAGTCACCATAAAAACGGTGAGAGTTTGAAAAAGCAGGTCGTTGAATAGTACAATAGCGTTCGTTTCTGACAAGCTTCATTAAAGCGATTTTAATGAAGCTTACTTTCCGGATATTACCATGCACATTGCCGACCTTCTTATTGCTGACCGAGTCTCTTGCCAAGTGGAACTCAGCAGCAAAAAACGCGCTTTAGAACACGTCGCCACACTGCTCGCTAACAACACCCATGATTTACGCCAACACAGCGTCTTCAACCGGCTCATTAGCCGTGAAAAGCTGGGCAGCACAGCATTAGGTAACGGCGTCGCCATTCCACATGGCCGCACCAATGAGGGCAACCTCTCTCATCCGATTGGCGCCTTTATTCAACTGAAAACGCCCGTTGACTTTAATGCCGTAGACAGCCAACCCGTCAGCTTAATCTATGCTTTATTGGTTCCTGAAGAATCAACCGATGACCACTTACAAATACTGGCCCAGCTGGCTGAGATGTTCAGTAACAGCCAACTTTGCGATGATTTACGCGGCTGCCAAGACAACCTACAGCTGTACCAAATATTATCCACCTGGGAATCTAGTGTCCAATCTTGAGACTTTGTCAGTTGCACAATTTTACCAAGCTTTTCACCACTTATTCCCGCTAAACACCCAAGCTCAACTAGACCAAAATATTCCTTTACAGCAACTCATCATCAAGACCGATGACCTTCCCTCTCAAGAAGTACACCTCACCCATCCTGAAAGAGACTCAACGCACTCGCAACCAAGAACAATCGCCGTTTTTTCCCCAAACGCAGGTGCCAATACAATCCAGTATCTTTGCCCGACCGAGCAACTCCTTCTTTGGCTCAAAACACTCCAACAAACAATCCAGTTTCAGCTTATTCACGCCACTATCATTCAATGGCAAGGTGTTGGGCTCTGCATAACAGGGGAACCTGGTAGTGGTAAAAGCCGCTTAGCAGAGCATTTAATTCGCCACCACCAAGCAAAACTAGTGTGTGACGATAGCCCTTATTTAGCCCATTTCAATAATGGCAGCATCACAGCACTATGCCCCCCGACTATTGCAGGGAAATTACATTGCCGAGATAGAGGCTTCATTTCTCTGGCAAACAATCAACACCTTGCCTCCACCCAGTGTGACATTCAAGCAAGGCTCACCGAGCAAAATAACAACACACCGCATTTTACCCTCAACAAAGAATGTCTCCTCGATGGCAACAACACACAACAACACACCCAACAATTGCAGCAAGCCATCACCCAATACCGCCGCTAACAAGCAAGCGCAACCCCACCTTTACATCATAACTGGGCATCGCCATCTAAACCCCACAGAACATAAGATATTCACGACACAGGTTAGCCATTACATTTCATACATAACATGCAGTAAAACCGCCCATTTCAAGCTATTCTTACAAGAGTACTTTAACATTTTCGACTTTATGAGAACGGATACCTTTCATGTCTGAAAAAACACAACTTGTCATTGTTAGTGGTCTATCTGGCTCAGGTAAAACCATTGCCTTAAACGCCTTAGAAGATATTGGCTACTATTGTATCGACAACCTGCCCATGTGTTTAACACCGTCACTCACTGAAGTCATTGAGCAAACCACGGGGAATTTATACAAACACATTGCCATTGGTATTGACGCTCGCAGCCGGAGTGATGAAATCAAGCAGTTTCCACTCTTACTCGCAAAACTGAAGCAAACAGACATCGAATTTAATATCGTCTTTTTACAGGCTAATTCAGAAGTTATCCTCAAGCGATTCTCAGAAACAAGGCGCAAACACCCCCTCACCCACTCCAAAATGTCACTCATTGATGCCATTGAGCAAGAGAAGCTTATTCTCGCCCCAATTGTCGAAAAAGCAGATGTCTTCATAGACACCAGCAACATCAATGTTCATGCCTTAAGAGAGATCATTCGTAGCCGCATAAGCCATAAAACAGACGCACTCTCCATCATGTTCCAATCCTTTGGCTTTAAGTACGGCGCACCTAATGATGCTGACTTTGTCTTTGATGTTCGCTGTCTACCAAACCCCCATTGGGAGCCTGAACTTCGCAGCCAAACAGGGCGAGACCAAGGTGTGATTGACTTTTTATCTGCCCATGAAAGCGTCCAAGACATGACCGACCAAATTCAAAGTTTCCTCAGCAACTGGATCCCTCAGTTTGAGCGAGACAACCGAAGCTATTTAACCATTGCTATTGGCTGTACGGGTGGCCAACACCGGTCAGTCTATAGTGCTGAAAAAATCAGCCAACATTTCATTGAAGAGTACCCTAACTTAATCGTTCGGCATCGAGAATTATCATGACTGTCTCTGTATTAATCATCTCCCATTTTAAAATTGGTGATGCCCTGCTCTCTGCCACAAAAAAAATGGTTGAGTATATTCCCCTACGAATGGATCAACTTGAAATTGCATTCGACATGCCGCTAGATGAGGCTCATCTCTTAGTTGAGGCCAAAATACAGCACCTCGACCTAGGGGACGGAGTGTTAATCCTAACCGATTTATTTGGCGCTACCCCATGCAATGTGGCTAACCAGTTTCAAACAGACCAAATTCGCGTCGTGGCAGGCGTTAACCTACCGATGCTGCTAAAGCTCGTTACCAACCCAAGGGTTTCATTGGATGAAATGGTAGAGAAAGCGGTGGATGGCGGACAAAATGGCATTCTTCGCTGCCAGGATTATCAGTATGCCTAGCCAACAGTTACAGTGTGACGTACTCATTATTAACAAGCTAGGCTTACACGCAAGAGCGGCAACTAAGCTTGTGACCACCGCAAGCCGCTTTCGCTCCGAAATTACCATCGGTCGCAACAAAGACAATTTAGTCAACTGTAAAAGCATCATGGGCATCATGATGTTGGCCGCAAGCAAAGGCACCACTTTAATTTTAGATATCCATGGTCCTGATGCCTTGGAAGCACAAAAATCTATTCTTTCACTGATCCAAAAATGTTTTGGAGAAGGTGAATGACCTTTGTTTTGCATGGCATAGGCATCAGCCCTCAAGTCGCCATCGGTAAAGCCCGCATACTTCGTAGCCACTGCCCAAGTATTGCCAAACAAGCCATCACTGAAGCCCAAATACCGCAAGAAATTGACCGATTAAACGCGGCCTTACAAACAGCACACGACCAACTCAATCAAGCTAGATCCAGTATTAACTTAGAAACGTCATCTGAGCTAGCAGGCTTTTTGGATGCCCACATACTCATGCTGACAGGCACAACACTCTCAGCAACCCCCATTGAGACCATTAAAAATAAATCTGTCAGCGCAGAATGGGCACTTAAAAGTCACTGTGAAAATCTCATTCAACGCTTCAATACAATGCAAGACCCCTACCTAAGAAGCCGCAAGCTCGATGTTGAGCAAGTCATTAATCGCGTCCTTTGTATTTTACTTGGGGAAGAAGCCAGTCATAATTTTGAAAGCCATAATAGCCACGAGATCATTGTGGCCAATGATCTAACACCTGCAGACACGCTGCTCATGCACGACAGTGGCATTGCCGCATTTGTGACTGAATCGGGCGGCGCATTATCGCACACCGCTATTTTGGCAAAAAATTTAGGCATCCCCGCTGTGATTGGTGTGCAGAATGCCAGCCAATTGATCAGCGAGAATAGCGAGCTCATTATTGATGGTAAAACGGGGTCAGTGTTACTTAACCCTTGCGATCGTATTCTTCAATACTACCAAGACGTATTACAGCGCAACCAACAACAACAAATTCAGCTCAACAAACTGGTCAACATTCCTTGCAAAACGCAGTCAGGCCAGCTTGTACAGCTACATGCCAACGTAGAAACCGTTGACGACATCCCAAACATGATTGCATCAGGTGCTGATGGCGTAGGCTTATTACGGACTGAATTTTTGTTCATGAACCGTGAAAGCTTGCCTTCAGAAGAAGAACATTTTGAATGCTACCAAGCGTTTATTCAGGCACTCAATGGCAAACCATTAACCATCCGGACACTCGATTTAGGGGCGGATAAAACCTTTCACCACCAAGACAATACCTCCGTTAGCAACCCGGCATTAGGGTTACGTGCTGTGCGTTTATGCCTATCAGATGCCAATTTGTTTGAACCACAAATTAGAGCCATTTTACGCGCCTCAGCATTCGGCCCTGTTCGATTAATGGTGCCCATGTTCACCACCATCCAAGAAATTGATTCGGTCATCAAAATCATTCACGGCCAAATGAGCAAACTGCAAAAGAAAAAAATTGCCTTTAACGAGCGAATACACATTGGTGGCATGATAGAAACGCCTGCCGCTGTTTTATGCCTTGAAGATTTTGCCAAACGCTTAGATTTTTTATCCATTGGCACCAATGATTTAATTCAATACACCTTTGCCATTGACCGAGTGGATGAAAGTGTGAACTACCTCTTCAACCCAGGCCACCCAGCCATCTTAAAGCTTCTCAAAACCATCATCAGCACCGCCAAAAAACACAATATTTCCGTGAGCTTATGCGGGGAAATGGCAGGAGACATTAAGTACACCCGGCTATTACTTGGTTTAGGTTTAACCGAATTCAGCATGAATCCAAACAGCATTTTGACCATTAAAAGCCAAATTAACACCACCAATGATCACACAATCAAACCCATGATTGAGCGTATTTTAGAGCAGGCTTACCCAAGAGAAATCGAGACGTTATTAGAGTCGATGAACTGCACTGAAAACTAGACCTTATTCGTAACATAAAAAAACCCGCTCTTCAGCGGGTTTAGATTCAATATTTTACACTATGCTAGATGATATCGATTAAAACGGCTAGTAACACCTGATCTCAAAAATAACGCAAAAAAGCCATACACACAGCACAATAACAATTAATGTAAATAATTTTGTTAAATTTAAGCTCAAAAACAACAAAAAAACCAAACTTTACAACACATCATCACTGCTCTGGTTTTCAATAATCAACGCTCGTTTACGCTCCAACTCCAAGCGCAACTCATCCTCTGAGGGCAAAAATGCCAGATACTTTGACGCAAACAATTGCTTACTATCCGTTAACACTGAATATTTTGCAACCGCCTCACTTTTCTCGCTGCACAAAATCAAACCAATGGTTGGGTTATCATCTGGTTCTTTATGCTGCTGATCGTAAATACGCACATAAGTGTCCATCTGCCCAACATCCTGATGACCCAACTTACCCAACTTTAAATCAACCAATAAAAAGCACTTCAGTTTGAAATGGTAAAACACCAAATCAATATAAAAATCTTGGTCTTCCGTGTTAATTCGTTGCTGCCGTTCAACAAAAGCAAAGCCTTTGCCTAGCTCTAATAAAAACTGCTGTAAATTATCAATCAAAGCCTGCTCTAAGGTGCTTTCAAGCATTGAAGGGCAAGATAAATTGAGAAAATCGAACACATAAGGATCACGCAAATAATGCTTAGGATCATTTTTTAAAATAGCTGTTTGCTCTTTTGCTTCATTTTCGACCAAAGCCTTTTCTTGGCTAGAAAGAAGTCGTTCATAATAAAGCGTATTAATTTGCCGATCTAAAGCACGCGAGCTCCAGTTTTGCTCAATACTTTCTTGTATATACCAGTCTCTTGCCGCTTGGTTTTCTATTCGCGACAGCCGACGGTAATGCGTCCAACTCAATTCGTGACGCACTGCGTCTTGAATTGGAAAAACCAGAAAAAATGAACGCATGTTACGTAAGTTGCTTATGTCAAACCCCCGGCCAAACTCCTTAGTGAGCGCCTCTGATAATGCCTGCAATTGTTTTTTACCA
Source organism: Methylococcales bacterium (assembly GCA_018672285.1). Taxonomy (GTDB): domain Bacteria; phylum Pseudomonadota; class Gammaproteobacteria; order JABHGC01; family JABHGC01; genus JABHGC01. Next base: position 8,798 of record JABHGC010000237.1, on the reverse strand, counting down.
TAGGCTGCACGCTTTTGCCCTTGTTGCTCTTGCTCAACGATTAACTGACCGATATGCCAATACGTCTGCACCATTGCATGGTTAACGCTTTGGCTGACGCCCTTTCGAGCCTGATGAATAACATCTCGAATAGCATTGAGTAACAGGCTTTCAGTAAGGTCATTCATATTTTGCCTTTTGGCTCAAGGGTAAAAATTAAAGCCACTCAGGTATTAAGTCACCTGAATGGCTTTTTCTTTTTGTCTAGCAAAGGCTAGCGCTGGATGTCATCAATGGGACAATCCTAATGCACGCGATACGCATCCGTAAATGACGCACCTCTGACGGGTTGATTGTACTCAGCAAACGGAAGCCAATGTTGTTGTTGCGATTGCCCTGCGAATTGTTGTTACGCACGGCAGAGCACACATTCCGGGGCTTGTTGTTCCACGAGCCCCCGCGATTCACGCGCTTGGCGGTTTGTATGATGACTACCCGAGGTATATTGGATCAGAAAATACCTTGCGCCTCAACTGCAAAGTATCGGCATGAGAAATATAGGCAATTCTTGCTTTCATCACCTCAAGGTATCTAACAAACTACGTTTAATTAATATTTTACAAAGATTCCATTTCTTACAAGCTAAAAAACCCGCTATTACGCAGTTTTAGAGCGAGCCTGTTCAATACCAATATTCCACGAGCATAAAATATTGACCCAGAGTATTCTTCACATAGCAGGCTTATTATGCTCCTTTAACCCCTTTGCTCAACTTCATTTTTGCACGCGCGGTTTTCACTTTAGCCAAACCACTCAACACTTTTTTACAGCGCATGAATCTCGCTTTGGCTTGAGTAAAAAGCAAATCTGTTTTTTTCAACATTAATTGGTGCGGAGATCCAACTCGCTCAGTATGGTGCGTCACAGGCAGCACCAAGCGATCAATAATATGATGAATATGTCGTCGCCGTTCTTTTCCAATTGGCCAACGTTTAGTACGCATATCACTTGACTGTAAAAAGGCCATTAATTCAACACAGTCAGCACACGAACAGTTACCTTTTTCCCAAATAGACCAGTCATTAGCTTTGCGAAGCCCTGATTGTACTTCTACTGTAAGGGTATCCATCACTGCCACCAATAAGGTAGAGAATTGCCATTGACGAAATAAGGGCAGTTTATATTCTGGAGACAGATCCAAAGCAAGTTCGGCCAACTCGAGTGCCGGGTAAATGTGTTGCGATTGTTGAACATAGTGCATAACCTCATCATGAAGCGACTGTTTATTAGCCAACCGGCATAGTAACAAAACACCACTGATTTCTTGGCACACAGTCTTGGCGGATTGCGCCATTTCAGGTGCAGAATACCGACCGGGCATTTCAGCATGTTGACTCTGTATCACTTTAAACTGATAGCGTACCAACCAATTGCTAAAAGCGTCATGTCCTGTTGGCGCGGCAGAGACGAGTGCCTGCAAAATATCGGACAGGTTTTTTATTTTCCCAATGCTTCTCTCATGCTTTCCTGGCGCCACCCAGGCTTGCATTAAATCAACCCACCATTGTGTACTGTAAGCCTGCGCTAAGTTCAGCAAAATTTTTACACTGGAACGACTAAAAGCGCTAATACCCAAAGGCGTACACAATTGTTGAGCAACCTTTGCATCATTTAACAGTAATGACATTTTTAATACTTTAACGTGCGCTTTAGGCGCGGCCTTATCTTCCAACCCTGACCAATAAGGCAGCAGTTGTTGAACAATTTTCGCGGCTTGGGGTAGGGAGGCTTTTTTACTAGCCAAAGCAAAAACATCATGGATCACTTGGCTCGGGCTAAACTCCAGCATCACGGCATAATGTTCATGGCGAGGCCAAGCAATCACAGCTGCTCGGTGATACCAACGATCTTCAGTATTACCCCAATTTCCCATATACCCCTGATACTCGGATTCCACAGGCTCAAATGTCTCTGTTTCTGTCGTCCAACAGATGTCTGTATTGGCGAGGTCAAGCGCTTCTAAATCAGACGGCTTACCACTGCTATCAAGCCAATGAATCACACTTGCTTCTTTTTCAATTAGCTCTATTCGCTCATAGTCGGCACTATCATCGTCATCATCATCCCAGCGCTCTCTTCGATACCGTTGATATCGCCATTCGTCATAATGATCGTCGCAATACCAAACCTCATGCAAATCAATTAAACCTAAATAAAGCTCTAAATTTAGCTCTTCGGCAAGATTTTGCAATAATTGAGTACGAACTCGGTCACCATTTTTGAGCGTTTTCCAACTGAGCCCTTTTTGCGTGTATTCATGATCCAATAGATAAACCAATTTTCTATTTCGCGGATGACCATAGTGGGTTTTCTGTTCAATTGGCTGAGAAAAATACCCCGAAACAGCGTTCGACAACACATTCTGTGCCCCATCTAAACCTGGAGCAACCGCCCCTTCACTGCACTCGTCATCCAGCATTAAATTGTATGTCAATACGACTCGGTACCCGTCTGTAACAGGACGAACCTGATGGTAACAATCCGCATAAAAAGCAATAAAGGTGAGTTTATCTTGAGGCGTACTGGTACTTGGATAGTTCTTTTTTTGCCCCTGAAGACTCACATTTAAACTGCCTCCACGGTAAAAGGACGGTAGCACGACGACAAGTGTTGCAACCATACCCTCCCCTTTTTCTGAGTCTTGATGAGGTTGGAAAAACTGCCCCTTTTCATAAATTAATGCATTGTGCAAATGTGCTTTTAGCTTTCCTTGTATTGGTAAACCTAACTGTTTTTTCAATTTTTCCAATACAGGGTTAAACGTTTTATTCCACTGCCGCTTGTCAATTTTCACGTTACTTTTTGGGATTTCCCAAACATTACGGACTTCTGGATCAAGTAATGTTTGATCCTTCCAACCGAATTTTGCTGGGCGGGCGACCTTTATCAGAGATTTGACTTTACTCGGCTTTAGAGGAAGCCTAAGTTTACCAACCCCTTTTATCTCTAGATTAAGATCCGTGGCAATAGTGACCTGCTTAGCTGAAAACCCACCTTGGGATTCAACCGATTTAAGCGCTTCGGTGATCTTGGTTAACATATAGGAATCCATTCCTAACAATGTGACTAAAAAAATTTAAAATTTGTCCTGCCAAGGATTAAATAATGCTGCCCCACTATGGACCATATCACCCGTATTTCGGGTCACCACAGTACAGTTATTCACCAATGCAGAAACAGCGATCAAACTATCAATCGCAGGCATACCTTGCCCTTTCTTTTCACAAACGCCTTGTACTCGGCCCCACATCGTTGCCACGGCAAGGTCTATGGCAACCACTCTATTACCAAAGCGCTGCCTTAAGTCTGTTTCCAACCACAATAACAATTTCTTTTTTCGCTCTGGGTCTACAGCTTTTTCGACGCCTTTATCTATCTCTCCAAACGTTAACACACTCACATATAGGTCAAGTTCAGACTGCTGCCTCAACCAATTAATGGCCTGAGGGTTCGGTTGCGGGCGAACCATCTCAGATATAACGCAAGTATCCAGTAGATACTTCATAAAACAATATCACGTGGTAATTGCTTGTCACGCTCATCACTAAACTCTAACCCCATTAGGGGTGATGCCCGCAAAAAGTCCACCAGATCTGTCTTTGGTTTCAATAGCGCTTGGTAATCATCATAGGACAGCACCACCACGGCTTTATCACCGTGCTTGGTCACGATTTGTGGTTCATGACACATAGCCTTATCAACCAATTGGCTAAATTGGCTTTTCGCTTGCTGTAATTGCCAATGTTTTGACATAACCCCTCCAAAGTTCAGCCTAGTCTGACTAGACCATAAGGCGTAATTACTTAAATGTCAATTTGCGCTTGGACGACGCATACACATCACAATTTTTAACCGTCGCTTTTCGACATTCATAAAAAACCTCACTTGCACAAAAACTAAGGTGACTTATTTTTACTGTGGGCGAATAAATTCGCCCACAGTAAAAATATCATCAATTAAAAACGGAAAAACCCGCTATTAAGCAGGTTTAGAGAAAATATTTTACACTATACCATCTAAGGTAAGTGTCTAAAACGGTTAAATACACCTAAGAGAAAGAATGTAAAATAAAACATCCACAACATACTAAAATTTATCAATTTTTTAAAATAACACAAAAAAATACCCTGAATTATGTAAACAAACATCCCGTTTTGAGTCTAAAACTTTACACTTACCCCCTAACTCCCATCAAACAAATTTCATATGCCGATGAGGAGGCTCATCATATGAACATGCTACTCATAACCGATAACTTGCTGACCAAACAACTGACTGATCAACTCAACGTCAAAACTGTCAAATAACAGTTTCAGTTGCTCATCATATACTATATGAGCAATTGCTATCTGAACCATGGCAGAGTCAGTTGTGTCATATATCACATCAAGCATTCTAGACATTGGATTTCCTACAATTCCGACTGTAACCAACCCCACATGCAAACACAAGGGTGGAACATCAGATCCAATTGATAAGCGCACCTTACCTAATAATGTCTTATCACCAGAAAAAATTCTCCCCAAATATTCCGACATAAAATGCCTAACGTCCAAAAACTGAGAAGTATAAGTCAGTGCCGGCAGAGGTAAACCTGCTCCGTCATATGCATTGTTTAATAAGACACTAAGCTCTGATGCTACAAATCTTCCTTGATACACTAATGATTCGGCATCCATTCGAATTTCGTTATGAACAGCAATCAACATTATTGATGGCCTAAACTTCATCTTGGCATCTGGCCTTGGCTCTACCACTTGAAGATCAACATAGTCGGGAGGGTCTGTTACAAGAACGGCAAGTCCATCATCTTCAATGAGCTTACAACGGACATTAGGGCCAATATTATCATCATGAATATAGAATACATCGACATCTTCATCCATAGTCGAGAATGTACCCGCAGCCTTAGTAGCCTGCTCTTTCTCTCTAAACCCAATACAACATATAGCATGCTGCTGATCAGACTCAGCATGGGTATAGTCACCAACCAGAAGCACAGGATAACCTGATCGAATATTCGCGGCACACATACTAGCTAAATATGTAACCTCAAAACCAATTATCTGCTTTTGACATTTTTGGTCCAATACAGCTTTGGTAGCGGGTAACAATTTAGGCGTTAAATTTTGAGAAAATATCGCTTCTTGGAGCTCAGATATATTTAACCCTTTTGATGGAAAGGCTCTGCTACCAGACGACCCTTGATGTGCATTTTTTGTAATTTCCACTGTCGTAGGAACAGCATGGTGTGCGTCAAAAGCTGATGAATGAAACATGCTCCAAAGAGCAATCGTTGCACATGAGGAAACGCCTCGATCCTGCTGCTGCCAAGGAATACATAAGACGGTCAGTTTCACCCCCAATATATTAACGCCATGAGGCCTTAGTGCCGGGGTAATTCGTTCACTATGCTCATCCTTATTGACATACCACGACAAAACAGTTCTGCCAAAAGGTGCCACGTCAAGAGGACGACGAACCACAAAACCCAAATAGGCCTTTTGCAGCCGACTAATACTCTTTTCTCGCCCAGAAATGGCCGACCTCAAAAGCCTTGAAGTAAAGTCATCCGAGAAGAAATGGAGCCTTTGACAAATATTGTCATAGCCTCTAGCACTTTTGCCATAAAATGCTGAAAATTCATCAAGGTAATCACGGTCAAAATAATTATGCTCAATAGCGACAGCTCTTACGCCAGCACCGACTAAATAGGCTTTAAGGTACTTCGATTGAGCAGATTCTAGTGATTGAAGGGGGTTTTCTTCGGAGTCAAAAGATATGACTTTAATAGGTTTACCTGAGTGCATCCATCACCCTGTCTACTTGTCATTTTGGAACGAAGAAACATCAACCAATGATGGTTGAATAGATATCAACGGCTTGGTGATGCTTAGGCATTTCTACCCTAACGCTTTTTTGCCCAGACTCTGTAAAGCTTTTGACAAATTTAGGGTTCAACTTGTCAGCAGTAACACCAGCAGGGATACCTACACCAGGAGCATAAGCGGTATTCGATAACGTTGGCACACGGTTCACTTTATCTGCCATTCCATACCTCCTTCAAAAATTACTTATGACAATGCAATAGCTTCAGCAATTATATACACGACACTTTAACCCTAGTCCAATTATTATTATTTATAAATGCCTCACACTTCATACAAAAACCTCTGAAACCCCACAAAAGTTTCACGTATCACAGAAGGTGATCCAAACTCAGCCGCTGCATCACTAATTGTATTGTACTTTAACTCAATCAAATTTTTCAATTTAGCTGCCGCTAACTCTTGCACACCGTCTTCTACATATTTACCCAATATAAAGCGAATAAACTCTTGCTGCTTATAATTTGAATACGCTTTAGCGATTGAAAGCTTAGCCTGTTTGACGCGCTCCAGCCTAGTACGCGTTTCTGCAGCATAGGCAACGAATGCCAAGACATCATAAACATCACTGTCTTTAGCATCGATCAAATCTTTCATGCTATCCAGCTTTTCTGCGTCGTAGCCTGCCTCGCTTAAATCAAGTAATAATTTTTCTCTTGTGGTGGGGTCACTCCAAATTTCCCGCAGCTTATCTTCATTTTCAAAAAACTGAGGAAGATCATCAAACATGCGCTCAACAAACTCTTTTGCTGTAATCGGCCTGCCTTCAGGACTCCAATACATCGCCGATGATATATGTTGAATCTGACGCGCCTTACCGTCACTCAACTGAATCGTTATCTTCTCAGGCTTTGGTTCTGGCCCACCAGATGTCTCACCACCAAGCTCGCCATCATCCCCACCCGTAGGTAAACCAGGCTTCGGTCTTGGCTCACTAGGTTCTTCATCTATCGGGTCACCATCCCACTCTGGGTCAGCAAAATTATGATGGGCTTTTACAAAAAAAGTAAACGGTAAAGTAATCCTTACCATCATATAATCGCGTACCACGACCGATAATTTGCTTAAACTCAATCATATTATTACAAGGGCGCATGAGTACAATATTACGGACATTACGCGCATCTACCCCTGTCGAGAGTTTCCGTGAAGTGGTTAAAATAGTGGGAATGGTTTTTTCGTTATCTTGAAATATTTTCAGATCGTTTTCACCAGCAGCACCATCATTTGCAGTGACACGCACGCAATAACTCGTATTTGTCGTCCATCCTTGTTCTACAGCGTATTGATTAATGTAATCGCGCACCTTCCCTGCGTGCTCCTGAGTCGAGCAGAAAACAATGGTCTTTTCGTTCGGGTTAAAGAGATCCATCCAGTAACGCACACGCATTTCTTCACGCTTCGGTATTGTAATAATGCGATTAAAGTCACTCTCGGTATAGACTCTGCCCGCTTCTGGCTCACCTTTTACCACAACGCCATCACCTGGTGTATAGACATACTCATCCATCGTGCCAACGATGGGATAAACCTTAAAGGGCGTTAAGAAGCCATCATTAATCCCTTCTTTCAGGGTATAACTATAAACTGGATCACCAAAATAATCGTAAGTATCAGCATTATTGTTACGCTTTGGTGTTGCTGTTAAGCCCAATTGCACAGCGGGAGAAAAGTAATCAAGAATATCTCGCCATGAGCTTTCATCATTTGCCCCACCACGATGACACTCATCAATCACAATAAAATCAAAAAAATCCTCAGGGTAATCGCCAAAATAAGGCGTGTCGTTACCCTCATCATCTTTACCACCACTCATAAACGTCTGAAAGATGGTAAAAAAGACACTCGCATTTTTCGGCACAGAACCTTTCTTTTTTATTTCACTTGGCTCAATACGCACAATGGCATCTTCACCAAAAGCGCCAAAGTCGTTAAACGCTTGATTGGCTAATACATTACGATCCGCTAAAAACAAAATACGCGGGCGCTTTTTGGCTGCATCAGGGTTTTTCTGAGCCTTTAAGCTCCAGCGACACTGGAATAATCTCCATGCAGTTTGAAAAGCAATGCACGTTTTGCCCGTACCTGTTGCTAAGGTAAGCAAAATACGTTGTTGCCCCTTCGCAATGGCTTCCAATGTATTGTGTATCGCATTTTCTTGATAATAGCGTGGCCGCCAGTCACCTTTCGCTTCAAAAGGAATTTTGGCAAATTGCTCTCGCCATGTACTGGTAAAATCAGGAGATTCATCACTGTAAGTTAGCTGCCACAATTCACTGGGGTTTAAAAACCGCTCAACCAGCCCTTCTTTCCCGGTGAGTAAATCAATTTGATAAATTTCATGGCCGTTGGTGCTGTAAGCAATTCGGCATTGTAGGCGGGTAGAATAATCTTTTGCCTGACGCACACCCTCGGTATAACTCAGGCTTTCTTTTTTAGCCTCAACGGCTGCCAGCTTACGACCACGGAATTCCAGTACATAATCACTGATCACAGGCTTGCTGCGCTTGCCACCCGTAATGATTCTGCCTTGAGTAATGCTCACCTCTCGCCGGATATAACTTTCGTCTATTTTCCCCCAGCCAGCTACAACCAACTGAGGGTCGATAAGATTGGCACGAGTATCTGCTTCATTCATTGGCATGTTGTTTACAACCTTTTGTATCAAAGTAAGCGTTCACTCAAGAACGCTATTGACCCATACTGTTTAAATCCGAAGTTAAAAAATTCTGGCCAAATTTTTCTTTCCAGAGTCGTGGCGTTAGTTCGTGAACTTTAGCTGCAGGATGAGTGCCAACCCTCTGCAAAACATCTACCAAATATCGGTAAGGGTCAACTTCTTGTATTCGGCAAGTGACGATCAGTGATTGG
>JABHGC010000301.1 GCA_018672285.1 Methylococcales bacterium | reverse complement strand
GTGTTCGCGGCAGTTCACAAATTAAATAGCCGGCCAAGAAAATGCTTAGGCTACAAAACACCTTATGAGGCTTTTGAAGAGCTCACTGGCATTAAACAAGAAAATTTAACCGGTCATGCACTTATGACTTGAATTCAGGTTCTATTCGAGCCTGTCGAAGGCAAGTTAATCAAGAAAGTGGCGCGTTACCAACAGTTTCGAGCGGTGAACAAAGTGATTCAGCGGCTTAAAGCAGGCACTACCCGTAAAGAAAGATCTGGGATTATCTGGCACACCCAAGGTTCGGGTAAATCGTTAACCATGGTGATGCTTGCGGTTAAAATGCGCCGTGATGTGGAGTTAAAACAATATAAATTGGTTTTTATCACCGACCGAACTCAGTTAGATGAGCAACTTTCCAGTACCTTTCGGGATGCTCAAGGGGAAACCGTGTATACCGCAGGCTCGGTAGCACAGCTCAAAACCTTATTACAAAAAGAGTCTTCTGATTTGGTGACTGCGATGGTGCAGAAATTTCAGGACGCTGAAAAAGAAGGCGGTTTTACCGATTTAAACCCCAGCGATAAAATTATTGTGTTAGCCGATGAAGCCCATCGTACCCAATTTGGAGGGTTGGCGATGACCATCAACGCGGCATTACCCAATGCCCCTAAAATTGGTTTTACAGGCACGCCTTTATTAAAAAGCCAAAAGATGGATCAAGCCTTTGGTGGGTATATTGATCAATATAAAATCAATCAGGCTGTGGAAGATGGGGCAACGGTTCGTATTCTGTATGAAGGGCGTGAAGTCATCACTGAAGTGTCTGGTGAGTCACTGGATAAATTGTTTGAAGAATATTTTGGTAGTTATACCAATGATGAACAGCGTGAAATCAAAAAGAAGTACGGCGTAGAGCGTGCGGTACGGGAAGCGCCTGCACGTATTCGCTGGGTCTGTATTGATTTGTTAAAGCACTATCGGGAGCATATTCAGCCCGATGGATTTAAAGCGATGATTGTCACGGGCAGCCGTCATGCGGCAACGGTCTTTAAAAAAACACTGGATGAATTGGATGCGCCGCCTTCTGAGGTGATTATTTCAGGGGATCATAATGATGTACCTGAAATCGCCCAGTACACGGATAAAACCAAACAGAAAAAAGCCATCGCAGACTTTAACAAACCATTAAGCGAAAACCCCACCACCTTCTTAATCGTGAAAGATATGCTGCTGACCGGTTTTGATGCACCCATCCTGCAAGTAATGTATTTCGACCGGCAATTAAAAGAACATACGCTTATGCAGGCTATTGCACGAGTTAACCGTAATTATAAAGGTAAGTCATGTGGTTTTGTGGTCGATTATTTTGGTTTGTCGGATCACTTGACCGAAGCACTGGAGTTATTTAGCAGTGATGATATGGCGGGTGCTTACCAAACTTTAAAAGATGAAATTCCAAAGCTTAAATCGACCCATACCCGAGTGACTTATTTCTTTAAAAACATCGACAGCGATGATGTTGATGATTATGTGTTAGTACTCAAAAATGAGGATATTCGTGCCCAGTTTGAAATCGCCTTTAAACGCTTTGCCAAACAAATGAATATCGTTTTGCCCGACAAAGCCGCTGCGCCATTTATCGCGGATTTACGGTTTTATGGCAAGGTCAATAATGCGGCACGTTTACGTTACCGAGATGAGCAATTAAACATCAGTGATGCGGGTGAGAAAGTTCGCCAACTGGTTGATGAGCATATTATGAGTACGGGGGTTGACCCTAAAATTCCCCCTGTTGATTTGCTGGCTGCAAACTTTAAAGAACAGCTCAATGGTGTTAAGTCATCAGAATCACGCGCTTCTGAGATTGAGAGTGCGATTAAACACCATATTACGATCAACTTGGATGAAGACCCTGAATACTACCGCTCTCTGAGTTTACGCTTACGCGACATCATCGAAAAAACAGCGGGAAAATGGGCGCAACAAGTCGAGTTATTACTCGAACTCACAGACAATATTGAAGTCGCACATCAAAAAGCCGCCGATGATTTAGGATTAACAGAAACCGAGTTTGCGTTTTATAACATTCTAAGTGCAGAAGTCCTTCAGGCTCAAAATGATGAGCTATTAGATGAGGCCACGCATGAGACTATTAAAAGCACGACACAAGCTTTAGTCGGTGTGTTTGATGAAGCCACACAGGTAGTTGATTTTTTCAATAAACAAGATGAAGTCAAACGTATGAAGAAGGCCATCAAACGTGCGGTGCTGGAACAGCCCTTTGGAGATCAAGCCATTGTAAAAGCGTTACAAGAACGTTTTATGGAATTGGCTAAAACGAAATTTGACCAATGATAGCGGCTACCATGAAACAACCAGAATACTTACAGCGAAACGGTTTTATTGCAGAAATTGTGCGTACCCATCGAGTGAAGTCCGCAACGATCAAGGTGGAAGAGTGTGCAGTTTCTATTGTCGTACCCAAAAAACTTTCAACCGAACGCATTGAGCAATTACTAAGCGATAAAAGCCGCTGGATAAAAGAAAAACTCATTCTTCAGCGCGAAGCAAACCCCGTAAGCCATAAGCAATATGTTTCGGGTGAAGCGTTTACTTACCTTGGTCGTAATTATCGGTTAAAGGTGCAACAAGGTAATTTTCAGCCCGTGAAGTTAAAACAAGGGCGGTTGGTTGTCACGTTACCCAATGGCAAAGATCAACCTTACATGATTAGAAATGCGCTCGTCCGTTGGTATAAACGGCAGGCGGAAATTCGTCTGAAAGAAAAAATTTATCGTTATGCCGATAAGATGGGTGTTGAGTTCACCAGCATGGGCGTGAAATCGTTTAAATCTCGTTGGGGGAGTTGTTCAGTTAAAGGGCGCATTGATTTTAACTGGGCAATCATTATGGCTCCGCATCATATTGTGGATTATGTGGTGGTGCATGAGCTTTGTCATTTAGTGCAGCATGATCACTCGTCTAAGTTTTGGAAATTGGTTGAACGTGAAGTGCCTGATTATTTGGGGTGTAAGGAGTGGTTAAAGGAAAATGATGGGGAGTTCGTTTTCTAAAAAAATGTATATATATAAGATAGTTATCGATGCTAACTGTATTAATTCTTTAGGTAGGATCGAAGCAATGAACCAGTTGGAGGCATATCATGATGCAGGTATTATCGAGCTTCTAAGAACAAGCACATTGCACAAAGAGTTTTCTAAAGCGACAACACAAAAAGATAAAGCAATTAAATATCAAACAATTGGGGCTAGCAGTTACCACCAATCACTCGATGATGAAAATTTTCCAGAAGCGATGGGGGGTGGTGTACTAGGACATGAAGACCATGGCCTCTTTAAGAAATTTTTTCCAAATAAACAAACTGGCAAAGGCCACAAAAACTCCATTAGAGATATTCTTCACATCCAACAAGCAATGCTAAACCACTGTGACTATTTTATAACCGAAGAAAAAGCGCTACGCAGAGGGAGCCAGCATGTTCCAGGTTTGATTATAACGACCCCTGAGGAGTGTCTCGAAACCTTAGAAAAGGAATATATTTCATCCTACGAAACAATAAATACCCAAGAGTTAAAAAATAGACTCGACTCCTCTGGGCCAATCACCCTCGGTTCTAATACATGCCATAGTTTTAAAATCACTGACGTTAAAACCAAAAGACTTCTCATATCTGCTGTTATTGTTGATGGCCATTTGCATATTCACGCCAATTTTTTTGATCGTGATGGCAACCAACAACTAGAAATTATCCCCGGTAAAAAACCAAAATTTTATAGTGGAGATCTATCCATTTCATGTGGTGGAAGGGGTGGAATAGTCGTCGGGGAGCGAAACTTCCAACATTTTATGATTGGCAATGATAACCAAATTAACCTTGCGGCAAGATTGACACATACCGGGCGTGTAATTTTTTACACAGCAAATATGTTTAGTGACAATGCCAGTCATTTTTTTAGGATAGAAAAAGGTGCTCTTACGCTACAAGGAGTGACTTTTTCTTAAGTATTTCGTATGAGCAATTTTGATCGTAATCTAGAAAATATATTTTCAATTAGATACCAGCACGGCTCATTCCAGTGAAACAGCAATTTATGCCGGTAATCTTTAAGTTCAACATCAATTATTGTCTTAAATTTATTACGCGTAATTTGTAACCCTAGCGTAACCCAACAGTTATATTAACGTTGGGAGTTATTTGGCGGACACTTTAACTAGCTGATTTTTATTGATAAAATGGTGGGCCCAGAAGGACTCGAACCTTCGACCTGCCGATTATGAGTCGGACGCTCTAACCAACTGAGCTATGGGCCCTAATTAGGAGGATATACTTTACTCTACATCAAGGAAGCTTTTCAAGCGCTCCGAACGAGTTGGATGACGAAGTTTACGCAATGCTTTCGCCTCAATCTGACGAATCCGCTCACGCGTTACATCAAACTGTTTACCCACTTCTTCAAGTGTGTGGTCGGTATTCATATCAATACCAAAGCGCATTCTTAACACTTTGGCTTCTCTAGGCGTTAAACCAGAAAGAATGTTTTGTGTGGCTTCTTGTAAACCACCAATGGTTGCAGAATCAGAAGGGGAGACCACAATCGGGTCCTCGATAAAGTCACCTAGGTGAGAGTCTTCATCATCACCAATGGGTGTTTCCATTGAAATAGGCTCTTTGGCAATTTTTTGTACCTTCCGAACCTTATCTTCAGGAATTTCCATACGTACTGCTAATTCTTCTGGTGTGGCTTCGCGGCCCATTTCTTGTAGCATTTGGCGTGAAATTCGATTCAGCTTATTGATCGTTTCAATCATGTGAACTGGGATACGAATGGTTCTTGCTTGGTCAGCAATTGAGCGAGTAATTGCTTGGCGAATCCACCAGGTTGCATAAGTTGAAAATTTATAACCTCGACGGTACTCAAATTTATCAACTGCTTTCATTAAGCCAATGTTACCTTCCTGGATTAAGTCCAAGAACTGTAACCCACGGTTAGTATATTTTTTCGCGATAGAAATAACCAAACGCAAGTTTGCTTCAACCATTTCTTTCTTAGCACGGCGTGCCTTAGCTTCGCCTATCGACATTTTACGATTGATGTCTTTGACGTCGCTGATACTTAAGCAACAGAGCTGCTCAATATTGCGTAATTTTCGTTGTGCACGCTCAATATCACCTTCGTACTCTACTAATGTTTGAGAGTAGCCTTTGCCAGACTCAATGCACTCTTTTGCCCAAACTTCCGATGTTTCATTACCAGGGAAAGACCGAATAAAGTCGCGCTTTGGCATGTGTGCTTTATTCACACAAATGTCCATAATACTGCGTTCTTGAGTTCTGATGCGATCAATAACGTCACGCAACTTAAGCACCATCCGTTCAACAACGGGTTGCACTAAACGTAACTCTAGGAATGTGGTAGATAAATCTGCACAAATAATCTTCGTTTTATCGTTATAACGACCATTTTTGTTGAGTGACTTTTTGATGTCAGCATAGAGTTTATGAAGTTTTTCTACATACTCCATCGCTAACTCTTCATCTAAGCCCGTTTCCTCTTCCTCTTCATCGTCATCAGTTTCGACACCGGTTTTATCGGCATCATCTTTATTTTCTTCTTCTTTTTTGGCTTCAACAATCCCTTTTGATTGAGCAGGCTGAATAACCTCTCCATCGTCATAAAAACCGGCAATCACATCAGATAATTTGATTTCACCCTCTTTAATCTTTTCAATATCAAGTTCTGATAGCAAACTTTCAATCGATTCAGGGTATTCCGAGAGGGCACTAAGGACAGAGCGTAAGCCTTCTTCAATTCGTTTGGCAATTTCAAGCTCACCTGCGCGGGTCAGCAGTTCAACAGTACCCATTTCACGCATGTACATACGAACAGGATCGGTTGTTCGACCAAACTCACTGTCTACAGACGCAAGTGCCGCATCAACATCTTCGTCGTCATCTGCGGCTTCATCTTTAATTACAATATCGTCACGATCAGGTGCAGCTTCATGCACTTGAATGCCAATATCGTTAATCATACTAATGATGTCTTCAATTTGCTCAGGGTCAACAATGGTATCGGGTAAGTGATCATTTACCTCGGCGTAAGTTAAGTAGCCTTGCTCTTTACCTTTAGCGATCAGAAGTTTCAGCTGTGACTGTTGATTTACTTGTGCTTTCTCTTCTGACATAAATAACCACCTGATGGTTTATGTTGATCCAAAAATGACCAGCTAGACTAACAAATATAGACCAACAAATCTACACCTTAAAAGTCACTACCTTTGGAGCAGTAAGTTGAGCTCTGATTTTTCTGACTCAGTCAGGGCCATCTGTTGTGACTTATGCAGCAAATTATCCAATCGTTGCTGTTGGACTTTTTCCAATAATCGCTCAATGGCGCCAATAAACTCTTCTTCCATCCCACTTTCAGGGATCGAAAATGCTTGGTTGGCTAATTTATACAAAACATGACTTAACTCTGTATCCCGCCACTTTTCCAATAGCATTGCTGTGCTTAAATTAGGGTGCTGATGGAGCACTTGCAATATCTCCCTCAGTAAATCAACACCCGGCATATCTAAGCCTTCAAACTGACGAGGGCTTGCATGCTCAGCTAACGAGGGGTTTTGTACTAATAATGCGACAGCGGTTCTCACTAATGAGTTTTGTCCTGCTTTCTGACCTGCGGCCTGTTTAGCACGTGGCCTAGTCACTGTTGTCTTGGGCGTATTTGGTTTTGCAGCAATCACACCAAATTCATCGGTTGGGAGCTGGGTGAGCTGGCTTAATTGTTGGGCGATCATTTTTTTATAAACGCCATCAGCCATCAATTTAATAAGGGGCTTAGAGCGTTCAACCAGTTGTGCTTTGCCATCTATAGAGGATAAGTCCACGCCATCACTTAACCGCTGAAACATAAACTCTGAAAGGGGTAGGGCGTCATGAACTAATGACTCAAAGTGTACCTTACCTTCTCTTAAGACTATTGAGTCTGGGTCATCACCTTCTGGCAGCAATAAAAATTTCGCTTGGCGGCCATCTCTAATATGAGGCAGTACAATGCTCATTGCCTTTTCAGCAGCCCTAAGCCCCGCGGTATCTCCATCAAAGCTAAACACCACTTGATCTACTGTTTGAAAGAGCGTTTTTATATGGTGCGTTGTTACCGCTGTGCCTAACGTGGCGACGGCATTTGACACGCCTTGTTCAGCAAGTGCAACTACGTCCATGTAGCCCTCTACAACAATAAGTAATTCTAGTTTTTTGGTGTATCGGCGCGCTTCAAACAAACCATATAAAACAAAACTTTTAGAAAAAATATCCGTTTCTGGAGAGTTAAGGTATTTAGCCCCTTGATCCGTAGAGCTTGGTAACACACGCCCACCAAAAGCAATGACTCTGCCACGGGGATCTCGAATGGGGAACATGAAGCGGTCACGGAAACGGTCATAATGACGATCTGTACTTTTTTCGACCACCATGCCTGTTTGAACTAAATGCAGCAGACCTTCTTTTTTCTGGCTACGTTTTGTTAATGCATCCCAGCCTGGGGGGGCATAACCAAGGCGAAAACGCTCGACCATATCATGAGACAATCCACGCTTTTTAACGTATTCATCAACGACCGATTGTTCACTGTGCTCATGGCGTAAGCTCTGCTGATAAAATTCAGTCACCCATTCCATGATATCGTATAGATGTGTCACTGAAGGTTTTGCAGGTGTGGTGCTATTCTCTCGAGGAACTTGTAAACCTGCCATGCCAGCCAATTCTTCAATGGCTGAGACAAAATCCATGTGTAGATAGTCCATCATAAAACTGATGGCATTGCCAGATGCGCCACAACCAAAACAGTGATAAAACTGCTTTTGTCCATTGACACTAAATGAGGGTGTTTTTTCGTCGTGGAAAGGGCAGCGGGCTTTATGAACTGTGCCGGCTTTCTTTAAAGGGACATAGCTATTGATGAGTTCGACGACATCCGTTCTCGCCAGTAACTCATCTTTGAAAGTATCAGGAATACGACCTCGTGATGCCAAGATGTACCCACTTTGACTTTATAATTAGCTTAACTGTTGTTTAACCATAGGGCTGACAACAGACATATCTGCACGACCTTGCATTTGTGGTCGTAAAATTCCCATCACTTTACCCATATCTTTCATAGATTCAGCGCCAGTCTCACTGATTGCAGCAGCAACCATTTGGCTTATCTCATCTTCAGTCAAAGCTTCTGGAAGGAATTCTTTAATAACGGTAATTTCATACGCTTCTTGCTCAGCCAATTCCGTTCGGCCTGCTTTTTCAAACGCTGCAATCGAGTCACGACGTTGTTTAAGCATTTTATCTAATGAAATAACCACTTCTTCATCTGATAGCTCAACACGTTCATCGACTTCACGCTGTTTGATTTCTGCGCTGATTAAACGAATCACGCCTAAACGAGGCTTATTTTTAGCCTTCATCATTGCGATCATTTCTGTTTTAACGCTTTCTCTTAAGCTCATGATCTTGCCGTTTCCAATCGTTTATATTTAGTAAGGACGCTTTTGCATTCTTGCATTTTCACGATTCATCTTTTTAAGATGACGCTTAACAGCAGCAGCGGCTTTACGTTTTCTTTCAGTCGTAGGTTTCTCGTAAAATTCACGACGACGTACTTCAGATAAAACACCTGCTTTCTCGCAAGAACGTTTAAAACGACGCAATGCGACTTCAAATGGCTCGTTTTCTTTTAGGCGTACACTAGGCAAAGCAATCACTCCAAATTAATCTATTTTATGAACCTACCATCCTCTCCATAATGATGCTAAATTCGAGAACCCTGAATTTTAGTCAACTGCGCCCAAGGATTCAACACTTTCATGCGAGTTTTAGGAATCGAAACATCCTGTGATGAAACAGGTATTGCTGTTTACGACAGTCAACTTGGCCTGCAAGCACATGAGGTATATAGCCAGATAGAACTCCATAAAGTTTATGGTGGTGTTGTTCCTGAGCTCGCATCTCGGGATCATATTCGTAAAATAAGCCCTTTAGTAAAGCAAACTTTAGCCAGTGCAAACCTCACTTTACAAGATTTAAACGGCATTGCTTACACCCAAGGGCCGGGTTTAATTGGTGCATTACTGGTTGGCGCAACTTTTGGCCGGACACTGGCTTGGTCTTTAAAAATCCCTGCGATTGGCGTGCACCACATGGAAGGGCACTTACTTGCACCCATGTTAGATGAGCCAAAGCCCCAGTTTCCGTTCTTAGCGTTATTAGTCTCAGGTGGGCACACGCAAATCATCCATGTCGAGAAAGTCGGGCAATATACCATATTAGGTGAATCTTTGGACGACGCTGCTGGTGAAGCCTTTGATAAAACAGCAAAAATTTTGGGTTTAAGTTACCCCGGTGGGCCTGCTTTAGCCAAGCTGGCAGAACTAGGTAGACCAGATCAATACCAATTTCCACGGCCTATGACCCGAAAACCAGGTTTAGATTTTAGTTTTAGTGGTCTTAAAACATTTGCCCTCAACACGTTTCAAAATTCAGACAAATCAGACCAAAGCAAAGCGGACATTGCGTTTGCGTTTCAAGAAGCCGTCATTGATACCATTGTGATTAAGTGTGTGAGGGCACTCAAACAAACAGGGCTAAAGCGTTTGGTGATTGCAGGGGGTGTCAGTGCCAACGTGCAACTGAGAGAACAATTGCCTTTAAAAATAAAGCATTTACAAACTGAAGTGTACTACCCAAAACCAGAGCTATGCACTGATAATGGCGCCATGATTGCCTATGCTGGCTGGCTTAGATTAGTAGCAGGGCAGAGAGCGAGCACCGAGATTTTTGCAACACCCCGCTGGGACATGCAAACGCTTGAAGCACTCTAAAGAGATGACCAATTGCTAACTTTCTTCACCCTTAATCAAGTTTTTAATATTTGACTGGTGACGCCAAAAAATCAAAACAGTAATGACCGCAACACCAATCGTAAGTGTCGGGTGTTGCCAAGGCAATAACCATGCAGCAAACAGTGGGGCTAATAGAAAAGCCGTTAACGCAGATAGTGATGAAATTTTAAACACACCAAACATCACCAGCCACGTTCCAACAATCGCCCCACCTAATGTCCAATGAGTTGCCAGCAGTACACCGATAGCGGTTGCAACCCCTTTCCCACCTTGAAAACGAAAGAAAATAGGGTACAAATGACCTAAAAATGCACCTAAACCTGCGGCCACAAGATTTTCAACACCGGGTGCAAATTGGTGAACGAGCAACACCGGAATTAACCCTTTCAACAAATCACCCAGCAAAGTAATAATGGCGGCCTTTTTGCCACCAATACGCATCACATTTGTTGCCCCAGGGTTATTAGAGCCTTGTGTTCTAGGGTCCGGTAAACCCATGAGCTTACAGGTAATAATGGCGCTAGAAATAGAGCCTAGTAAATATCCTGCTATGGCAATTGAAATGGTTAATAACATCAATAATTCCTGGGAAAAGGTGAATCCGTAGAATTTTACCACAAACCAATGGTAGGATGCGCTTCATGGACATTATCTATATAAAATCGCTCAGCATAGAAACCGTTGTCGGCCTTTATGACTGGGAACGCAAAATCAAACAAAATATTATTTTTGATATTGAAATGGCCACTGACATTCGCCGCGCAGCCGCTTCTGACGATATTAAAGATACGACTAACTACAAAAGCATCTCTAAGAGGCTCATCCAGTTTGTTGGCGATAGCCGTTATCAATTGGTAGAGACCATGGCTGAGGATTGTGCTCAACTCATTTTATCTGAGTTCTCTGTCCCTTGGGTTAAAATTACACTGAATAAAATTGGTGCATTACGAGGCGCGAAGGATGTTGGTATAATTATCGAGCGTGGGTCAAAACCATGAATCAAGTTTACATCAGTATAGGTAGCAATTTAGATAGGTCTCGTTACATTAACCAAGCAGTTCAAAGCTTAGATGAACTATTTGCGCCAATGGATATCTCTCCTGTTTATGAATCTGAAGCATTTGGGTTTGAAGGGGATGATTTTTATAATTTAGTCGTCGCTTTTAAAACAGATTTGCCTTTAGAAAAGCTTCACCAAACCTTACGGCAAATTGAAGATGCCAATGGTCGAGATAGAACCGCACCTAAATTTTCAGCCAGAACGCTCGATCTCGATATTCTGACCTTCGGTGAACACATTAACCACCAGAAACCTTTTGATGTCCCGAGAGATGAAATCACTAAAATGGCTTTTGTCCTCAAGCCCTTATTTGATATTGCAGCAGATGCCATTCACCCTGAACTGAATCAGTCTTATCAAACGTTATGGCAAGCTTATGACCAAACTAAGCAACCACTCACCTTAATCGAATTTCAATACACTTAAACCGAAACCTACCCAAAAGTTGTTCTGCCTCCATCGACAGGGATAATTTGACCTGAGATATACAAACCATCTCTGATTAAAAATAAGACTGTTTTTGCAATATCATCCGGCGAACCTTGGCGCTGCAACGGAATTCGATTCAAGATTTCTTGCTTCATGTCATCAGTCATTTCCAGCTCTGGCCATATAATTGCCCCAGGAGAGACGCCATTCACCCTTATTTCTGGCCCAAGTTCCCTGGCTAATGATTTGGTGAGCATCAATAAACCCGCTTTTGCCGCACAATAAATAGGGTGTGCTTTAAGTGGCCGCAAAGAGTGAATATCAACAATATTGATCACACAACCTTGGGTTTCTTTTAGCATTGGTGTCATTGCTTGGGTTAAAAAAAATGGGGCTTTTAAATTGCTTCCCATTAAATCATCCCATTGATCTAACGTGGCTGTCCCTACAGGTGTTGGAAAAAAACTCGATGCATTATTAATCAACACATCACATCGACCAAAAACAGATTTAGTATGCTCAGCCAATGCTTTCCAGGTGCTGTCGTTACTGAGATCACCTTGGTATAAAGACACAGAGTTTGGTCTTACTTGCTCTAGCTCAGCTTGTAGTACTTTTGCCTTTTGCTCTGAACTCCGATAGTGAATAACCAAGTTCAATCCCTGTTGATGCAAGAGGCGTGCAGTTGTGGCACCAATCCTTGCTGCAGCACCTGTAATTAAACCAACTTTTCCATGTAAATTGCCCATATTTTAAACCCTGCTATAACCCTTAATAAACTCAATCTAAAGCCATTAGCTTTGTTTGAAAACCCGTTAATCTTCAGCCTATTTAAAAATACGTCCAAACAGCCAGTTTTGAATGCCCCAGGAAAAACCATAAAGCGTCATCAACAAATGGCTAAAAAGTCACCCCGCATGCTATGATTCTGCACCATGAAAAGTACACTCACAACACTACCTAAACCTAGCCCTGAAGCCATAGCACTTAGCAATGCATTAACTCAGGAAATACATTCTGTAATCAAGAAATCCGGCCCCATACCCTTTTCACAATTCATGCAAATGGCGTTGTATCATGGGCAACTTGGCTACTACCAAAACGACTTAAAGAAATTTGGTGAATCTGGGGACTTTGTCACTGCGCCTGAAATATCCCCACTGTTTTCACATTGCTTAGCCAACCAGTACCTTGAGCTAGCTGAAAAACTCCAGGTGAATCAAATTATAGAATTTGGTGCCGGCTCAGGCCGGATGGCGCTGGATATTTTGCACTACCTCAAACAGATCAATCAACTGCCTGAGCAATACCTCATTATCGAAACCAGCCCTTCACTACAAGAGCGGCAAAAACAATTATTACAATCACAGCTACCTGAGTATTTCTCACACATTCAATGGCTCAGTGCATTACCTGAGCAATTTGAAGGCATCATCTTAGGTAATGAAGTCATGGATGCCATGCCGGTAGATCTCTATCAAAAGCACCAAGACAATATCGTAAAAGCCTACGTTGATGCTGTCGATGGCGAACTCACTTGGCTTTGGCAAACGACAGAAGATGTAGCCTTGCCAAAAGATGAGGATTACCAAGAAGGCTATGCCTTTGAATACAATGCATACCTTTCACCATGGGTTGCCAGTTTAAGTGACTGCTTAAAAAAGGGCGGCATACTCTTAGTCGATTATGGCTACCCCAAAAGTGAGCTACTTCACCCTCAGCGCACTGAGCGAACGTTCACCTGTCACTACCGACACCACACTCATGATGACCCACTCAGCTATATCGGTTTACAAGATTTAACTGCACACGTCGATTTTACAGACTTAGTTGAGGCAGCAGAAGCCAACAACCTCGTTTTAGCCGGTTACACGACTCAAGCACAGTTTCTAATGGGTGCAGGGTTACTAGAATTTGCAGCGTCTTTAAACACCGTCGAACAACTCAATGCCGCACAACAAATAAAAACGCTAACACTCCCATCAGAAATGGGTGAGCGCTTTCAAGTCATGGCGTTATGTACTGAAGAAGTCAGCAATTTACGTGGTTTTGTGTTTGATTTAAGCCATCGACTCTAAACTCTAAAAGGTATCTAGAGTTACTGCACTTTTCATGTAGTTATGATGTATAACAAACAAGAAGAACGAAAGGTTGAATATTTTTTCTCTGTCGTTGATGCTAATTGAAGTAGCATAAAGTCTAAGGTCAACACCAATATAGCTTTAAATAACGGCAGAGAAAAACGTATTTAACCTGCAGTTCATACACAAATAAAACTACTGGCTCTCAGCCTTCAACTGACGAGAAAACAAAGACTTAACCGCTTCTCCAGGAGATTTATTTTCATACAAGACCTGGAATACCTGTTCTGTAATGGGCATATCCACTTGATGTTTTTGTGCTAATTGATAAACAGATTTGGCCGTAACATAGCCTTCAACGACTTGCCCAATTTCATCCATCGCCGCATTAATACCAACACCTTTTGCCAGTAACAAACCACAGCGGCGGTTTCTAGATTGATCATCTGTACAAGTTAATAGCAAATCACCAAGCCCTGCCAACCCCATAAAAGTCTTTTGCTGACCACCCAAAACAGCGCCTAACCGGCTCATTTCAGCCAAACCTCGTGTCACTAACGCTGAACGGCTATTTGCTCCAAAGCCTAAGCCATCAGAGATACCCGCCGCAATGGCCAAAACATTTTTAACTGCACCACCCAATTGCACACTGATCATGTCATCAGTGGTATAGGCTCTAAAGGTTTCATTGCAAAAGCTATCCGCCATATCTTGAGCCAGCTGCACATCTTTAGATGCAATAGTGACAGCCGTTGGCAAACCATTAGCCACCTCAGTCGCAAAAGTAGGGCCTGACAAAACCGCGGTAGGAATTGAATCTCCTAACACGTCTTTACAAACTTCATCTAAAAATTGGCTGCTGTTTAAATCTAAGCCTTTAGTCGCCCAAATAATGCGGGAGTGGTCAGTTAAGTACTTTTTAGCGTTTTCTAGTAAACTTTTAAAACCATGACTCGGAACTGCTACCAAGTAATCATCACAAAACGAAAGGGCAGTCACTAAATCTGCTTCAACAGACAATTTTTCAGGAAACGGGATATCAGGGAGGAAGATGGTATTCACGCGTGTTTTAGCAAGGTCAGCAACGTGGTCGGGTTCAAAGCCCCACATTAAGGTCTCTATACCATTTTTAGCCAATAAAATGGCCAGTGCAGTACCCCAGGAGCCTGCACCTAAAACGGCTATTTTTCTCAATGGCCTTTCAGCTTTAGTGTTTACGACGGCTTTTTACCTTGCTGTTCTTGAAGCTGCTGAACGTGTTGAGCATACACGGCCTCAAAGTTCACAGGCGGTAATAAGAATTGAGGAAAGCTGCCTTTATTCACCAAATCAGAGACCACTTCACGCGCATAAGGGAATAGTTGAGTTGGGCAATAAATCCCGAGCATTGGCCCTATTTCTTGATCAGAAAACCCTGTAATCGCAAAAATACCTGTTTGTTGTACCTCGCAAAGATAAGCCGTTGTTTCGCCTACCTTCACGGTTACGGTTACGCTCAAAACAACTTCATACACATCGTCCGCAATTTTCTTCGGCTCCGTGTTGAGGTTCATGTCTACTTTTGGTTCCCATTTTTCTTTAAAAATACCCGGGGTATTGGGTATTTCAAAAGAAACATCTTTCACGTAAACACGTTGAATTTGAACGTTTTTTTCAGCTTGATCTGACATGTCAGTCCTTCTTATTATTATTTATTTTTTAGTCAGCGGTAAGTTGGCGCCTTCCCAAGCAACAACACCACCTTGAAGGTTATACAGTTTTTCATAACCCAGTTTTTTAAGTACTTTACAGGCAGAACCCGAGCGAGCGCCTGTACGGCAACTGATGATAATATGAGCATCTTTATGTTTTTCGAGTTTTGAAAGTTGATCGTTTAACTTAGAAAACGGAATATGGATGGCATTTAATATATGGCCTGTAGAAAACTCTGATGCCTCACGAACATCAAGGACAACGGCTTCTTCGTGATTGATAAGGCCGGTAGCGGCAACAGGATTAAGATTTTTGATACCATTGATAGAAGCGCCTAACACATCCTGTATTAACAAGACGATTATGACAAAAGCAACAGCAGATAAAAGTGGATGATTCCCTAAAAACTCAGCAAACTGACCCATGCGAAAATGCACCTCTTATATGAGTCGAACACAAAAACTTGGAAGGGAATTGAACCACCAAGGGCAAAGAGATGCAAGCCCTTGGTGAAAACAGAGGTCTAGCGATTTAACTTATTGATTGCAGAACACGTCACGCATCATGCTGATTAATCGCAAAGTGCGAGAATCACCAACACGATAAAATACACGGTTTGCATCTTTACGAGAGGCTAAAATACCTTTGTCACGCAAAATGGCTAAATGTTGTGAAATGTTGCTTTGTGAGGTGCCTACTTGTTCAACAATCTCTTGCACACTGACTTCTTTATCATTCAAAGTGCATAAAATTTTCAAACGAAGTGGGTGAGACATCGCTTTTAATGAGCGAGATGCTCTTTCAATATCACCATCTTCGCTTAGCAAAAATTCTGCAGGTGAGTTCATATCAGTATCCATTGAGGTCGCGTGAAAGTCACTAGTGCCAGTTATAATTTTATGTTGGTCCATGCAGCAACGCCTTCTTATTAGTTTATTAGTTATCGATCTTATTGTTCATCAGTAATTAATGATGTGTGATGGTAGTATTTTCCTGACAGTCAGCTTATTATTACTACAATCTTTGGTCTTTTTATGTCATCGCTTTGTTATATATTAAAACACGTTGGCATATTAAAGCGCGGAACCCTTTGGCAAATGTATAAAAAAATATTTCCAAAAAGTGATTTATGCGCTATGCGATTAAAACTATCATAAGGTATTAGTATGTAGCAATACATGTACTCAATTGTTTTGAAAAATAGTCGTTTTTCGCCACATTTAGGCAAATTTTACAGGGTTTTCCCTTACATAAAGTAGCGTATCACCTTACAAGGAAATGGATAGAAAATGTCGTCGTACCCTAAACCGGTAGTTTTACTCATTATGGATGGGTGGGGTTATAGCGAAGAAGTCGCTAATAATGCCATTCTTGCGGCTAAAACCCCTGTCTGGGACAGGTTATGGAAAGAACACCCACACACCTTAATTCGTGCCTCTGGTGCAGAGGTTGGGTTGCCTTCAGGTCAAATGGGTAACTCAGAAGTAGGCCACATGAACATCGGTGCTGGCCGAGTGGTTTACCAAGAGTTTACTCGCGTCAGTCGCTCTATTAAAACGGGGTCATTTTTCAATAACCACACCTTAACAGACGCGGTAGATTGTGCCATTAGCTGCAATAATGCAGTACACATACTTGGCTTACTTTCAGATGGCGGTGTTCATAGTCATGAAGAACATATTCATGCCATGGTTGAGCTTGCGGTTAAAGCAGGTACAAAGAATGTACACGTTCATGCATTTTTAGATGGGCGGGATACCGCACCACAAAATGCGGCACGATCAATTACCTTGTTAGAAGACAAACTGGTCGAGCTTGGTGGTGGGCGCATTACCTCCATCATTGGTCGGTTTTATGCAATGGATCGTGATCATCGTTGGCCGCGTGTACAAGCAGCTTACGACTTAATCACTCAAGGCATTGGCGAACATACCGCAAAAACAGCAATGGAAGGGCTTCAGGCCGCCTATAACCGTAATGAAACAGACGAGTTTGTAGTCGCAACAGCAATTCCAACGGAAGAAGGGCCTGTCAGAATTAATGATGGTGACGTGGTTATCTTCATGAATTACCGATCAGACCGCGCAAGACAAATAACACGTCCATTCATCGAGCCTGGTTTTGACGGCTTTGAGCGTAAGCACTTTCCTAAGCTGTCCAAATTTGTCAGCTTAACCGAATATAAGTCCACTTTTGATATCCCTGTGGCCTTTCCAGCAGAACGTTTACAAAATGTTTTTGGTAAATATATTGCTAATATTGGGTTACGCCAATTACGCATTGCTGAAACGGAAAAATACGCACATGTCACCTTCTTTTTTAATGGGGGAATAGAAGACCCGTTTGATGGTGAAGATCGTGTATTGGTCAATTCGCCAGACGTTCAAACCTATGATTTACAACCAGAAATGAATGCACCTGACTTAACCGATAAACTGGTTGAGGCGATTGAATCTAAGACCTACGATGTCATTATTTGCAATTATGCCAACCCCGATATGGTTGGCCATTCAGGGGTATTTGATGCCACAGTCAAAGCCATTGAGTCACTCGATTTTTGCTTAGATCGAGTGTTAAAAGCAATTCATAGAGCCGGTGGTGAAATCATGATCACCGCTGATCATGGAAACGCTGAGCTGATGAAAAATGAAAAAACAGGGCAGCCTCATACAGCCCACACTAACAACCCTGTACCTTTCATTTATGTGGGCCGAGATGCCACATTATCAGAAACAGGTGCACTATCAGATATCGCACCGAGTCTTCTGACTGCCCTTGGCCTTAAGATACCGGAAGAAATTACAGGTCGCTCCCTGATACAATTTACCGAGTCAAATGAAGACTAAAAACCTACTACGGTTTACCGTCTTATGTTTGTGTTTCTGCCCAGCTTTAGTTTGGGCAGAAAACACATTGCAAACCACCCAGAAAAAACTGAAAACCATTCAGCAAAGTATTAATACTTTAAATCAAACTTTAACCGTTAAATCCGACACTGAAAAACACGTACTTAGCCAATTAGATAATCTCAACCAAAACTTAACGAGATTAAATGAAGGATTATTAAGCACTGAGCAATTAATTAAACAACATCAAGAAAGCATCACTAAAACGCAACTAGAGCGAAGGCAAATTAAAGCCAAACTCTCTGAGCAACAATATAAGCTCAGCCGATTGTTCCGCTCTTTCTATCAAAATCAACGATTTGAAACTCTAAAACTCATTGCTAATCCAAATAGCTTTCAACATCTTGCTAAAAATAGACACATTCACCAATATTTTCTGAGTCTTCGGCAAAACGCCATTAAGACCTTAAATATAACGCTCAGCCAATTTCAAACACTAGAACAACGCTACCAAAATGAAATGAGCTTATTTCAACAGCGGCAAGCATTGTTTGCTCAGCAACAACAGCAACTGAAAACAAAACAACAAGATTTCCTCGCACAATTAAAGCAAACCAAAGGCCATTTACTCAAAGAGCACCAGCAGCTGTCTAGTTTAAGAAAAAATGAAGCCAAACTGGTTAAGCTCATCACGCATTTAGAGCACACATTGCAAGATGTCAAAGAGGACAGCCAAAAACAAACCCCTTTTTCTCAAACAAAAACAAAATTACTTTGGCCTGTTAAAGGCCGTGTAAAACATAAATTTAACGACAAAAGGCGATATTCAAAATGGGATGGCATTGTCATTTCTACGCCACTTGCTAGCCCTATAAAAGCAAGTTATCGAGGCCAAGTGGTTTATGCCAACCCTCTAAAAGGCCTAGGAATGTTACTCATCATTGATCATGGTGAGGGTTATATGTCTTTATATGGCTTTAATCAGCGCTTAAATAAAATTCGGGGTGATTGGGTTGAAACCAATGAGACCATTGCTTTCTCTGGGCATAGAAATGAGCAAGAAAAAAATGTTTTATACTTTGGTTTAAGGTTAGATGGACAACCAATAAACCCTGCTAACTGGCTGAAAGCACGCTAGGTAAATGGGATACAGGTATGATAATGTTGAAAATTAGCAGTTCTCACCTTTTCGGGGTTTTTTCATGAACATCAAAATTCAAAGTGGCTTAGCATTAAGTGTCGGGCTATTTTTAGGCATAGGTTTAAGCATTGGTCACCATGCTCAAGCAGATAAAAATAGTGTTGCTAGCAGCGGCCTCCCCCTAGATGAGTTAAGGACATTCAGTGAAGTCTACAGCCGAATCAAGCGAGATTATGTTGAAGACGTAAACGATAAAACACTCTTAGAAAACGCGATTAGAGGCATGCTCAGTGGGTTAGACCCACACTCAAATTATTTAAATAGTGAGCAATACAAAAGTCTTCAAGTTGGTACACGAGGTGAGTTTGGTGGCTTAGGCATAGAAGTAGGCATGGAAGATGGTTTTGTCCGTGTTATTTCACCCATTGATGACACGCCCGCTCAAAAGGCAGGTGTTAAAGCTGGTGACTTGATTGTTCGTTTAGATGAAACCCCTGTAAAAGGCTTAACGTTAAGCGATGCAGTTAAACTCATGCGTGGAAAAGTGGGCACTAAACTGCACTTAACCGTTGTCAGAAAGGGTGAAGATAAACCCCTTAAAATCACCATCGTCCGTGACATCATTAAGTTAAAAAGCGTTAAGTTTAAACTCTATGATGAACACTTCGGCTACATTCGAGTTTCTAATTTTCAAGCAAAAACAGCAGAAAACTTACGTAACGCAATCAGTAAATTACAACAGCAAACAAAAAACCAACTCTTTGGGTTAGTTTTAGACTTACGCAATAACCCTGGTGGTATTTTAATGGGCGCCGTCGAAGTCGGTGATGCTTTTATTAACAAAGGGCTTATTGTTTACACCCAAGGCCGTGTTAAAGATTCCCAACAAACGTTTAAAGCAGCACCTGATGACCTTATGGCCGGAGCGCCAATCGTTGTCTTGGTAAATGGCGGCTCAGCGTCAGCATCCGAAATTGTTGCAGGTGCCTTACAAGATCATAAGCGCGCGATTATTGTCGGTACTAAAACGTTTGGTAAAGGTTCAGTTCAAACCATTTTGCCAATGAAAAACGCAACAGGCATGAAATTAACCACCGCTCGC
Organism: Methylococcales bacterium; assembly: GCA_018672285.1. Lineage (GTDB taxonomy): Bacteria > Pseudomonadota > Gammaproteobacteria > JABHGC01 > JABHGC01 > JABHGC01. Next base: position 5,529 of record JABHGC010000301.1, on the reverse strand, counting down.
TATTACACACCGTCAGGTAAATCAATACAGGCAAAGGGTATTACACCTGATATCATTCTTGCTGATGTGTCTCTTAAATCAAATGAAAAAACTGGCGTTGAAGTGACAGAAGCAAGCCTTACTGGTCACTTAGAAAACGAAAAAACAGGCGCAAAGAAAAAATCTATCGCAAAAAAAGCATCTGACATTGCACTAGATGATTTCGAGCTTCATCAAGCATTGAATATACTGAAAGGGTTAAATGTTTTATCGGCAAAATAAGGTCTATAACCTTTTAAAAATAAATTTCGACTCACCATAATAATAAAAAATAATATGTCTAATTACGCACTGATTTTCTTTTTTTATGCCATATCTTTTTCTGCTATGGCTGGCGACAAACCCAAAATTGTCATCATCATTGATGATATGGGTTATCAATTGACCACAGGTAACGCGGCTTTAAATTTACCTAAAGCCGTCACAATGGCTTTTTTACCTCGTGCACCACATACCGATCAGTTGTTTAAAACAGCTGTTGCTCGTGGCTACACCTTGATGCTACATCAGCCAATGGAGTCCATAAATCATAGTCAGCTGGATCAAGGTGGTATCACCCTAGAAATGACTGACGAAGAAATAAAACAAACGTTGTTGGAAAACCTAAAGCGCTTACCACAAGTCGTCGGTCTCAATAACCATATGGGAAGTCGTCTCACTCAATACGACAGACCAATGCATGACATTATGAATGTGGTTCAAAAAGTGGGCTCTTTACTGTTTATAGACAGTCGAACCACCATATTGTCAGTGGCTGATGAAATTGCAAAAGAGAAGGGGATACCTTCTCGTAAACGAGATATTTTTCTCGATAATCAAATCGATAGCCATAAAATTGAAGCTCAGCTAGACAAATTGATTAAAATTGCAAAACGACAAGGGAGTGCCATTGCCATTGGCCACCCATACCCTGAAACTATTGCAGTGCTTGCAAAGCGTCTGCCGATGATAAAAGAAGTCGAGCTTGTTAGTATAAAAGCACTACTCTCAGAAGGTATTCAACATGAAAAAAGTCTTAGTACCCTTAGCCCAGGGTTGTGAAGAGCTAGAAGCCGTTACCATCATTGATTTACTACGCCGCGCTGATATCAGTGTCACCACCGCTGGCCTAGATGAAAAACCCGTTACAGCAAGCCGTGGCGTAATACTCTTGGCCGATAAAACCTTAGATCAATGTACTGATGAACTATATGACATGGTTGTTTTACCAGGTGGATTGCCAGGCTCTGATTATTTAAATGATGACCCTCGCATTCAAAAGGTACTCACTAATACTATCAACGACGGCCATTATGTTGCTGCAATATGTGCCGCACCAAAAGTGTTAGCGAATGCAGGTTTACTCAATAATAAGCGCGCTACAAGTTACCCTGGAGTACTCGATGAAATGGCTTTACCCAGCACAACATTAGATTCTATTTCACCTGTTATACAAGATGGCTTGGTGATTACCTCTCGTGGCCCAGGAACAGCAATGGATTTTGCTTTAAAATTAATCGAAGTGTTGGCTGGCAAAGAAAGGCGTTTAGATGTTGAGAAAGGGCTCGTGCGCTCTTGAAAACCATTACTTTAATAAGACACTCACACGCAGATTGGTCCAGCCCTGATATAGAGAGACCACTTACTGAGGCTGGTAGAGCACTTGCTGAAAGTACAGGCCAATCATTAGACCAAAGTGCATGGCATGCAGACCATTGCGCCATTAGCCCAGCGGTTAGAACGCAACAAACCGCTGAAATTCTACTTAGTCAGATCAAAAAGCCCATAACAACCCGTTTTGAAAAAAGCATTTATGAAGCATCAACTGAAAACCTATTTAATTTAATACAGACAACTTCAAACAAAATCAGTCATTTATGTATTATTGGGCATAACCCTGGGTTAACTGAATTAGCTAACTTATTTGATTCTCAGCACTGGGTTAATTTAGCCCCTGCAGATGTTGTTATGTATCAATTTGAAACAAAACACTGGGAGAAAGTCTGCACCAAAACAGGTCAATTAAAATCATTGAAAAACCCTTGATATTCAGTTACATCTAGAAAAAATCTCGACTAAACTATGAAATAATAAAACTGATTAAGAGATTATTCACCATGGAAGCTTTGCTGAAAAATATTGAAAAGAAACCTTTTCAATATATAGGTGCCCCTTCACTTAAGCGACTTTTTCTTTACTTTCAAGGGTTTCAACTCGGTTCAGCAAGTGCCGGTAAAAAAGTCAATTTACCCATGCCCGGTTTCCAGAAGTGGATCGAAAATCATTACAAAATCACCGATAGTGGTGCTAACTGGGTTGAAATTGTCTCGTTGTATTCAACTGACTACAGAGAATGGTTTACCGTTTTCTTTCCGTTATACCGACAATTTTGCAATACTTTGCAGGATAATCAGAGGCTACAACAGGTCACTGACATAGACACCCCAAAAGAGTTTAAGCTCTATCAAGCGTTCTCAGCCGTTCAAGAAATACTAAATGAGCAGACAAACTCACAACGTATTGAAGACTTTAGTGCAATCGTTGATGGATTATTATTTGCAAGAAAACACTTTGGCTTAACGCCTTCAGAACAAGAACAACATTACCATGAATTCCAAACATGGATTTGGCAGGATAGGCAATTAAAAAACCTATTCCCATGGGAAAGAATTTATTCATTTTTTGATAAAACAGTTAAACTTGAAGCCTTTTTCGACGATTATGACCGATTTTTAACTGAAAAAGGTTACCCCTCTAGTTTAGGGTGATGAATTAACCAGCATTGGTGAATATCAGATCTACGTTCAAAATCCTTAGGAATTGTACTCTTCGAAATGTTCTTAACCACGTACTTTTCTGACAACGAATCATCCAAAACAAACTTTCTTTTGTTGTTCGAAAAAATCAGCGTACCTTCAGATGATAACAACTTCATCGTATTATTAATTAGGTCACATTGATCTCTTAAAACATCAAAACTTGTCGACATCTTCTTTGAATTTGAAAAACTTGGGGGATCTAAAAAAATCAAATCATATAGGCAAGTTTGTTGCTTTAACCAGAGTAAGCAATCAGCCCTAATAAACTCATATTGCTCACCTTTTAAATGATTCAATTCGAAGTTTTTCTCTGCCCAATCAATATATGTATTGGAAAGATCGACAGTCGTTACTTGTTTCGCACCACCTTTGGCCGCATACACAGAAACACTGCCCGTGTAGGCAAACAGGTTTAAAACACGCTTATTTCTGGCCATTTCTTGAACCATTTTCCGAGCTGGCCGATGATCTAAAAATAACCCTGTGTCTAGATAATTCGCTAAATTAACCCTAAAAAGACAGTTGTGTTCGCGAACGGTAAAGAAGTCGTCTTGTTTATCTAACTTCTCATATTGAGTTAAACCTTTTTGCTGTTGTCTCACTTTAAGATAAATTAGGTCAGGGTCAATTGATAATATCTCGGCCACAGTTTGCACAACCTCAATCAATCTAGCCGTCGCTTTTTCTTCGTCAATTGACTTTGGCGGTGCATATTCCTGCACACAAACTCGGTCACCATAAAGATCAATAGCAACAGCATATTCAGGAATATCAACATCATAAATTCGATAACATTCAATGTCGGACTTTCTAGCCCATTTAGCCAGATGTTTAATGTTTTTCTTTAATCGGTTAGCAAACATTTATACAAAAGCCTTTTCATACTCAAAAAAACCAGTCAATAAACGCTGCAAATAATCTACATCCGATACACCTGCCATTTCTCGAATAGAGTGCATTGCAAACGTTGGCACCCCAATATCAGCCGTTTTTATGCCGATATTCGCTGACGTTATTGGCCCTATCGTACTTCCACACGCCATATCAGAACGCACAACAAAAGATTGAACCGGTACGTTATTAAGCCGAGCGATGTGTTTTACAAAACCACTGGTTTCAGCATTTGTGGCATATCTCTGATTAGCATTTAGCTTTATAACAGGACCGTCATTTAATATAGGCCCATGATTTGAATCGTGTTTATCAGAAAAATTGGGGTGAATACCATGAGCATTATCGACTGAAATCATCATTGAGTGATGTACGCATTGTTGTAATTCAGTCGTGTCAGGGATAAGCCGCTGCAAAACTGACTGTAAAAATGGTCCATCCGCACCGCAATGAGAAGAACTACCTACTTCTTCATGGTCAGTGCAAACGAGTAACGTAGACCTTTTATTACCGGCTTTAATCATCGCATCTAAACCAATAAAACAGCTTAATAAATTATCCAACCTGGATGAAACTAAGAAGTCTTCCTCGAAACCAATAACAGAAGGTGGCTGAACATCATAAAAAAACAACTCATAGTCTAATACTGAATCAACCTCTGTATGGCCCTGTTTTATCAATTGGTTTATACAAAGCTCATCAAAATTTAGATCTTTGTGACACCAAATGGGTTTTATATCAGTTTGAGGATTAATACTTCTTTTCTTATTTGCTTCTCTATCCAAATGAATAGCCAGACTTGGGATAATCGCAATAGGAGATTCGAAATTGATGAGAGATGTCTTAACAGAATTATCTACACTCAAGTAAGACACCTTACCTGCTAATGACAGCTCACGATCAAACCATGGATTGAGTAATACACCACCATAAACTTCAACTGAGGTTTGGTAATAACCATTTTTAAAAAGATCAGGATTCGGTTTTACCTTTAAACAAGGACTGTCGGTATGTGCGCCCACCATTGCAAAGCCATTACTTAATGATTCAGGGCATATCGTAAAAGCAATCAGAGAAGAATCATTTCTGGTAACAAAGTAATGACCTTCCGATACATTACCCCAATCGTCAGATTCAAACAGTTCATTAAAGCCATGACTAATAAGCACGTCTTTTAAGGTTGAGGTAGCGTGAAACGCATTCGGGCTACTTTGGATTTGGTCACATATATAATATATAGAGTTATTATTCATTCTTTATTACTTTTATTAAGCGGAAAAATTCTGTGTATAAGAACAATAAATACTTTAATTTCAACGAATTAAAATCGAAAATATGAAAGAAAAGCTGTTGGCTAGTACGATGAATACACTTTGATAGCCTGTGGACAGTATCGGACTGGAAAAAGTATCCCACAACTATCCACAAGAGAAAATAAGACTTATACAAAAGATGTACACAATCGGGTTTATTATAAAATTCTGTTACTTGAAATTATTAGTTGACTGTGAAAATGAAATCTCTATACTAGCGCGTCTCTTCAACGAGACGGCATGCAGAACAGCAAAAAGTTTCGATAAAAGAGTTGCGGATCAGAAAACAGTTTGATAGTATCCGCAGCCTGATTAAGCAACAAACCAAAACAGCGGTTAGCGAAATCAGAAAGATTTAAAAAAGGTGTTGCGGAAGGATAAAGTGTTTGATAGTATTCGCAGCCTGCTTCATTGAAGCAAACGCTCTTTAAAAATTTAAGATAAGTAATTTGTGTGGGCACTTGAGAGAGTGTCATGAGTCATTCACG